>JAAZCT010000189.1 GCA_012513165.1 Actinomycetales bacterium | reverse complement strand
TCGTGATCCAACTGCGACGCCCACTGGAACGGCGTGTGAGCCTTCGGCACGAACCCGCCGATAGACACAGTGCAGCGAATGTCGTTGCGGCCCGACGCCTTGCGGCCCGTTTCGATGACCTTCTTCGCCAGCTCGCCGATCTGCATGATGTCTTCATCAGTTTCAGTGGGCAGACCACACATGAAATACAACTTCACTTGGCGCCAGCCGTGGGAGTAGGCAGCCGACACGGTGCGGATCAGATCTTCTTCGCTGACCATCTTGTTGATGACTTTGCGCATCCGTTCGCTGCCGCCCTCGGGCGCGAACGTCAGACCCGAGCGGCGGCCATTGCGGCTGAACTCGTTCGCGAGCGAAATGTTGAACGCGTCAACGCGCGTACTCGGCAGCGACAGGGACGTGTTCGAGCCCTCGTATCGGTCGCCGAGTTGCTTCGCGATCTGACCGATTTCCGAGTGGTCGGCGCTCGAGAGACTGAGCAAGCCCACCTCGTCGAACCCGGACGCTTCGAGGCCCGTGTTGATCATGTCGCCGATGGTTTGAATCGAGCGTTCGCGCACCGGGCGGGTGATCATGCCTGCTTGGCAGAACCGGCACCCGCGCGTGCAGCCGCGGAAAATCTCGACGCTGAACCGCTCGTGCACGGTCTCGGCCAGGGGCACGAGCGGCTTCTTCGGGTAGGGCCACGAGTCGAGGTCCATCACCGTGTGTTTCGCGATCCGGTGTGGCACGCCCGGACGGTTCGGTTCGATGGCTTGAATCTGCCCGCTCGGCAGATACGTGACGTCATAAAACTGGGGAATGTAAACGCCACCGGAGGCAGCGAGACGCGCCAACACTTCGGTGCGGCCACCCGGGCGACCTTCGGCTTTCCATTCGCGTACCACTTCGCTGATGGCGAGAGTGATCTCTTCCCCGTCGCCCATCACGGCCGCGTCCACGAAGTCGGCGATCGTTTCGGGGTTGAAGGCGCTGTGGCCGCCGGCGATCACGATCGGATGGGTTTCGTCGCGGTCGACCGCGTGTAACGGGATGCCCGCGAGGTCGAGTGCGGTGAGCAGGTTGGTGTAGCCGAGTTCGGTCGAGAAACTCACGCCGAACAGATCGAACGCACCTACCGGACGGTGGGCGTCGACGGTGAATTGTGGGATGTGGTGCTCGCGCATGACTTTTTCCATGTCGCCAAGCACCGAGTAGGTGCGTTCCGCGAGGATCCATTCGCGCTCATTGAGCACTTCGTACAGGATCTGGACGCCTTGGTTCGGTTGTCCGACTTCGTAGGCGTCTGGGTACATCAGCGCCCAACGGATCTCGACGTCGTCCCACTCTTTGACGACGGAGTTCAGTTCACCACCGATGTATTGAATCGGTTTGCCCACGTTCGGCAAGTGCGGTTCGAGTTGCGAATAAACAGATTCCACTCGCTAAGCCTACGTGGGACTACTGAGTTTCGTGAGTTAGAGGGCGGGGAACCAGAGTGCCATCTCGCGTGCGGCCGATTCTTCGGAATCGGAAGCGTGCACGAGGTTCTCACGGTTCGAGAGCGAGAAGTCGCCGCGAATCGTGCCGGGGGCAGCTGCGCGCCCGTCGGTGGCACCGTTCAAACCGCGCACAACCGAAATCGCTTCGTCACCTTCGAGCACCAGAGCCACGAGCGGGCCCGAAACCGCGAACTCGCGCAACGGCGGATACCACGGCTGTTCGGTGTGGTCGGCATAG
>JAAZCT010000022.1 GCA_012513165.1 Actinomycetales bacterium | reverse complement strand
GGAGCGGCTGAAGAAGAAGACGAAGCAATCGAGGCTGCCCAGCCCGAAGCATTTGACGCATTCGCTGATGGATACCCGGTTCCACCGCTTCCGCATCAGCGTGCCGAGAGCAACACAACGGAGGTGAACCGCTGATGGCAACCATCAAGGAGTCATTGTGGGACCCGATCGCCGGATTCGGCGTCACGTTCCGCACGATGTTCCGCAAGCCAGTCACGGAGCAGTACCCCAAGGAAAAGGTGCCGACGGCGCCGCGATTCCACGGCCGTCACCAACTCAACCGCTGGCCTGACGGGCTTGAAAAGTGCGTTGGGTGCGAGTTGTGCGCGTGGGCTTGTCCCGCAGACGCCATCTACGTTGAAGGCGCCGAGAACACCGAAGACGAGCGTTTCAGCCCAGGCGAACGCTACGGTCGCGTCTACCAAATCAACTATGCCCGCTGCATTTTGTGTGGTCTGTGTATCGAGGCGTGCCCAACTCGTGCGCTGACGATGACCAACGAGTACGAGCTCGCGGACAACAACCGCGAGGCTTTGATTTACGAGAAGTCCGATCTCTTGGCGCCTTTGCTGCCGGGCATGGTCGAGCCGCCGCATGACCAAATGTTGAGCGACAACGCTAAGGACTACTACCGTGGCGCGCAGCTTCCTAAAACCGAGGAGTCCAGTTCATGATTACGTTCTGGGTTCTCGCGCCGCTCATGGTGATTGCAGCTTTGGGCTTGCTTTTCGCACGTAAAGCCGTGCACGCTGCGCTGTGCCTCGCAGTGGTGATGATCAGCCTCGCGATGTTGTACGCGGCACAAGACGCTACGTTCTTGTTCGCGGTGCAGATCATCGTCTATACCGGCGCGATCATGATGCTGTTCTTGTTCGTTTTGATGCTCGTCGGTGTCGAATCGCGCGAAGCTGTCGTCGAAGCGATTAAGGGCCAGCGAATCGCTGCCGCCGTAGTCGGCCTAGCGTTCGGCGCTACGGCCACGCTGGCAATCGGCCAGACAGTATCGGCCGCCGTGGTCGGACTCGATGACGCCAACCAGTACGGAAACATCCATGGCTTGGCTGAGCTGTTGTTCTCTGACTACGTGGTGGCATTCCAGTTCACGGCCGCACTCATGATCGTCGCGGTTCTAGGTGCGATGGTTCTGGCACACCGTGAGATTTTGGTTAAGCCCAAGACACAGTACGAGCGGGCCGAAGAACGCATCAAGGCCTTCGGCGATGCAGGAAGCCACCCCGGCGTGGGTGCGACTCCGGGCGTCTACGCCCGACACAACGCGGTCGATATGCCTGCGCTCTTGCCCGATGGGACGCCACTGGAAGAGTCAGTTTCGGCCGTCATTCGAAATCGGCAACAAGACCTACCTACCCGTGGACGCCACGATGTGGAAGCTACTTTGAGTCAAATCAACGACGAAGACCTCGGCGGCCTCGCGGCTCCGCAACTGGGCGCCAGCGACGGCTCCGGAGAGCAGGAGGACGCATGACCGCATACATCACGCTCTCGATGATTCTGTTTTCGATCGGCGCAGTTGGAGTTCTGGTTCGACGCAACGCGATCATCGTGTTCATGTGCGTCGAACTCATGCTGAACTCGACCAACCTTGCCTTCGTCAGTTTCGCCCGCCAACACGGAAACCTTGACGGTCAAACCGCAGCATTCTTCGTGATGGTGGTTGCTGCAGCCGAGGTCGTTATCGGCTTGGCCATCATCGTGTCCATTTACCGCGCTCGCCGCTCCACGAACGTGGACGAAGCGAATCTTTTGAAGGCCTGAGGGGAGGAGTCATGTTGTTAGACCAATCCTGGTTGCTCATCGCCATCCCATTGGCCGGTGCGGCTTTGCTGCTGACATGGGGGAAAGAGTCCGATAAGTTCGGTCACCTGATCGCCACTGCGGCATCGACGGCATCGTTCTTGCTGGGAGCATTTCTTTTCATTCAACTGCTAGGACGTGACGAAGGCGATCGTTCCGTTGTCTCGAACCTCGGCACGTGGTTCGAAGCGGGCAGTTATCGTGTGGACTTCACGTTCACGTTCGACACGCTGTCTTCGCTGTTCGTGCTATTGATCACCGGCGTCGGAACGCTCATCCACGTTTACTCGATCGGGTACATGGAACACGACCCACGTCGTCGCCGTTTCTTCGCATACTTGAACTTGTTTATCGCCGCGATGCTCACCTTGGTGCTCGCGGGCGATTACGACGTGTTGTTCCTCGGCTGGGAAGGCGTCGGCTTGGCGTCCTACCTGTTGATCGGTTTCTGGCAGCACAAAGAGAGCGCCGCTCAAGCCGGCACGAAGGCATTCATTATCAACCGCGTGGGCGACATCGGGATGGCGCTGGGCTTGATGACGATGGTGGCCTTCTTCGGCACTACCTCGATCGCAGCCGTCAACGGCAGCATCGGCTCGGTTTCCACGTCGGTGGCCACAGGGCTCGGTCTGCTGCTCTTGCTAGGCGCTTGCGCTAAGTCGGCGCAGTTCCCACTGCAAGCTTGGCTCTTGGACGCGATGGAAGGTCCCACCCCGGTGTCGGCCCTCATTCACGCCGCGACCATGGTTACTGCGGGCGTCTACTTGGTCGGCCGTTCGCATTACAGCTTTGACGCGTCACCCGCTGCTCGGAACGTTGTCATCGCGGTCGGCCTGATCACGCGCTTGGCCGGTGCTTGGATC
>JAAZCT010000188.1 GCA_012513165.1 Actinomycetales bacterium | reverse complement strand
GCCGTAAACACACGTTCGGACCCACGTTCTAAGCCCACCGAGACTGACACGACCTCGACATCGAGTCGAAGCTGAATCTTGTAGGTTCCCGACACATCGTTGAAGGGAGAAACGTAGAAGGCTTTGTCGGTCTGCGAACGCCCGGAATCGTCACACTGCAAGAGATAGGAATGTCGCCCGCCGTACGTGTTGTGGACTTCAAACACTTGTGCACGTTGCACGCCTTGGTCATCAAAAATCCAGAAGACGGTCAATGGGTCGAAAACGTGGCCGAGGACTCGTGCGTTCGCCAACATCAAGACGCGGTCGAAGTCGCCCAGCGACACGTCGTGACTTTGAAGAAACGCTTTCAAGTCTCCCCGAATCCCCGCACCGGACGAGCCTCCATCGAGGTGGTCTTCCGCTCGGAATCCGGCGAGGGGCCTAAGCCACTGCGGCAACCGTGGCATGTCGTCTAAGTCAACGAGCCATTGATAACTGCGGTTGCGAAACGAGTGATTCAGCGGTGTGCGTCGAGTGTGACTAACATGCCCCACCACCAGCGACGGCAGTTCAGGAAGCGGCGTCGACATACTCACCAGGTCACCCCGAATGATTGGGCGGCCGCGACACCTGAGCGGCATCCGTCCTCGTGAAAGCCCCAACCGAGGTGCGCGCCAGCGAAGGCGAGGCGCGGGCCACCGGCGTTACGAAGGCGCTTAGCAGCGGCGACTGCATCGTTCGTGAAAATTGGGTGCCAGTAGGTCATCTTCGCGGTAACCTTGGCTGGGTCGACGTGATCAACAGCGTTCAAGGTGACGACGTGGTCTTTATCGTCATTGAGGCCTTGGAGCCGGTTCATCCAATAACTCACGACCACTTTGTCGGCACCACCTTCGCAGCTGGCGAGGCGGTAGTTCCATGATGCGCGGGAACGCATTGTTGGCGCCGGAAGAAGAGACGAGTCTTGATGCAACCATGTCTCGTTCCGTGAATATCGGATTGCTGCCAGATCAGCCTTCTCTTCTGGCGACGCATCGACCAAAATTTCGAGCGCCTGGTCCGCGTGGGTCGCGATGACGATTCGGTCGAACGACTTAACACTAGATTCGGTGCGAACCTCAACCGTTTCCTCATCGCGTGCGACTGACAAGACCCGTTCGGAAACCCGCACGTCGCCAAGAAGTACAGCGATCTTCTGAACGTATGTATCCGAACCGCCCACGACTGTCCTCCACGTTGGGGAGCCCAGCAATTGGAGCATCCCGTGATGACTCAAGAAGGCGAAAAGGTGACGGGCAGGGTACGCGAACGCGTCATCGTCGCCACACGACCAGACGCATGAAACGAGTGGAACGGCGAAGTGCTGAACGAAGTAGTCGCGGTAGCCACCTGACGACAGAAACTCACCCCAGGTCATGTCGCTGTCAGTCTTGAGGAGTCTGCGAGCACTGCGATGGAAGCGCGGCACTTGGGTCAGCATCTTCAGAAAACGAGGATCCTTGAGACGGGCAGGCTGGGCCAAGATACTGGCCACTCCCCGTCCACCTGCATAGGAGAGCCCGCATTCTTCACATTCTATACTCATGCTCATCTCGGTTGGGCGAGTTCCGACGCCTAGCTCTGCGAAGAGTTTCAGCAGGTTCGGAGACGTCCGCTCGTTCATGACAATGAAACCGCTATCGACACGAAGAGGCTGACCAGCGCTTCCAGCAACATCGTGTGTGTGCGCGTGACCGCCAAGTCGATCGTCCGCTTCATACAGCGTGACATCGTGAGTTCGGCTCAGCAAAAATGCTGCGGTGAGACCTGATACCCCACCTCCCACGACTGCTGCGGTCGGCTTGTTTGGTGTCTTTGCGACGTTCACGCGCACTCCTTGACTCAATGTTGTCCGGGTATCGATCGACGGCGGCGGAACTTAGCCAACGTGACAATTCGATGCTAATATTCTTGCATAAGGTTTGTCAAAGGTTAGGTTAAGGTCAGTTGATGGTTATTTCAATCGATAAGACAGTCGTTTGTGACGTGCCTGTGAAGGACGTATTCGCATTTCTCGCGGACTTCACCTCCACCGAACAGTGGGATCCCGGAACCGTGCGCACTCAGTTGGTCTCTGGCGACGGCGGGGTAGGAAGTGTGTATGAGAACACTTCACGGTTCATGGGCAAAGATTCAAACTTGACGTACGTGGTTGAGGAGTACGAACTAGACCAAAAAATCGTGTTGCGCGGCGAGAACAAGTCAGTCTCCGCAGTTGACACCCTGACCTTCACTCCAAACACTCAAGGAGGGACCTCGGTCCGATATCAAGCCGTATTCAGATTGAAGGGCGCGGCGCGGTTCATGCAGCCGCTGGTTATGCCCGCGTTCACTCGCCTCGGCACCAACGGCGCGCGGCACATGGAGGTCACATTAAACGCACTCCGCTCGGTAAACTAGCCAGCGATGTATACGATCAAGCACGCCGCAACGCAAGCGGGAGTTTCGGCTGCCACGCTGCGCGCTTGGGAACGCCGATACGCGCTCGTTACTCCCCATCGCACCGAGAGCGGCTATCGCCTTTATGGCGATAGCGATGTTCAACTTATTCGCTCGATGAAGCAACTCGTCGACGACGGATGGTCGGCGAGCTTGGCCGCGACCGAAGCAGTTAGGCGCGCCAAGAGTTTGGCCTCAGTTACTCAAACTGTCAGCCAACTCCCCCAGACGGCTGCACCCGAACTTTCGACGGATCTGGTTCAAAAGTTAATTTCAGCAGCCGCCGACCTCGACACCACCGAACTTGCTGTGACGTTGGATCAATTGTTCGCCATCAGCAGTTTTGAGGCCGTGATGGCGCACCACGTTTTTCCGGCACTCACAGAACTCGGTAATGCATGGGCTGACGGACGCGTGAGCGTCGCCGGTGAACACCTGGCTTCCCACGCAGTCATGAGACGACTTGCAGTGGCATACGAAGCTGCTGCCGCGTTTGGTCACGGTCCTCGCGTTGTCTTGGGCATGGGACCCAACAGCCGTCACGAGATCGGTCTACTTGCGTTTGCGGTCGCTGCAAGACGCCAAGGGCTCAACACCGACTACCTCGGGGCAGATCTGCCACTTGACGATTGGCTTAACAT
>JAAZCT010000187.1 GCA_012513165.1 Actinomycetales bacterium | reverse complement strand
CCCGTTGTGGACCTTTGGCACCCTGATCACCGGCCCGATTTGGGCGCATTACGCCTGGGGCCGCTACTGGGCTTGGGACCCGAAAGAAGTCTGGGCGCTCGTCACGTGGATCGTCTACGCGGGTTACCTGCACGCTCGAGATACAGCTGGCTGGAAGGGCCGCCGCGCGGCGTGGATCGGGCTCGTGGGCTTCGGAACGTTCCTGTTTAGCTACTACATCGTGAACATTCTCTCGAGCCAACTCGGCATCATCAGCATGCACACTTACGCGAAATAGGTGTTGATTCAACCCCAGCCGTGGCTGTTAGGTTGAGGTAATGGGATTACCAATCGCAGTTGATGGAATCAGCAAGACCTACGGATCGCTCAAAGCCGTGGACAACGTCTCTTTCGATGTGAAGCCCGGCGAGTTCTTTGGTCTGCTGGGGCCGAACGGTGCCGGCAAAACCACCACTCTTGAAATGATCGAGGGGTTGCGGCAGCCGGACTCCGGCACCGTGCGAATCGATGGCAAGGACCCGTGGGCACGTGACCCGGACCTACAGCGTCGAATCGGAGTGCAACTTCAGTCGTCGGCGTTCTTCGAACGCTTGACTGCCCGCGAACAGCTCCACACCTTCGCCAGCCTTTACGACGTTTCTGGCTCGCACGCTGATGAGCTGCTCGAACAAGTAGGTCTGACCGATAAAGCCAAGAGCCCGGTCGAGAAACTCTCTGGCGGGCAGGCGCAGCGTCTGTCGATTGCCTGCGCACTGGTACATGACCCGGACGTAGTCTTCCTCGACGAACCCACCGCGGCACTCGATCCGCAAGCCCGCCGCAACTTGTGGGACTTTCTTCGTTCTCTGAATCAGACGGGCCGCACCGTCGTGTTGACCACCCACTACATGGAAGAGGCCGAAGAACTGTGCGACCGAGTGGCGATCGTCGATCACGGTCGGCTGCTGGAGTTGGATACGCCCACAGCACTCGTTAGGGCGCTGGACGCTCCGACTCGAATCAAGGTTGAAACATCAGCCTTGACCCAGGCAGAAGCCTCCCAGATCAGCGGGGTTGAACAGGTAGACGTGACGATCGACAGCATCGTGCTCACCACTAGGGAGCCGGGCGCAGTGTTGGCAGCACTGGCTGACCGGAACGCGCTCGAGGGTCGCAGCGTCTCGGGCGCGAACCTCGAAGATGTTTTCTTGCGCCACACCGGGCGAGAGTACCGCTCATGAAACAACTCACTGCACTGACCGTCGCGATGGGGCGCGGCTTCACCCGTGACCGGATGACCGTCTTTTGGTCAGTCATCTTTCCACTCATGTTCCTAGTGATGTTTGGAGGAATCCTGACCGACCGGGGAACTGCCCGGATTGACATCACTCAAGTCGGCGATGCCCAACTATTCGAGGCCTTGCCGCCGCAAGCGCTAGCCGAAATCGAGAAGTCGATCAAGATCAAGAAATCGAACGATCTTGACGCAACACTGGAAGCAGTCCGAAAGGGCGACACCGCAGCCGCGATATATCAAGAAGGCAACACGATCGTGGTTCGCTACTCTGCGGCAGATCAAGTGAAGGCAGCTCAAGTCCAAGGAATGGTTTCCGGGATTATCGATGCCGCGAACGCTTCAGCTGCGCAAGCGCCTCCGGTTTGGGGTCTGAAGACTCAACAGGTGGAAGACGAATCGCTCACCACGATTCAATATGTAACCCCAGGGATGTTGGGTTGGGCCGTTGCTATGAGTGCGGTCTTTGGAGCCGCCGTCAATTTGGTGGCATGGCGAAAGAGCGGCCTGCTCCGACGACTTAGGCTCACGCCTGTTCCCACCTCGTCAGTGGTATTGGCCCGAGTGGGAGTCAGTCTGGTCGTCGCTATGGCGCAGACGCTGATCTTCCTCGGAGTGGCGGTGTTTGGGTTCGACCTGAAACTGACCGGTTGGTGGCCGCTGCTCTTCCCGCTCATCATGGTGGGCACCTTGGCGTTCTTGTCGATTGGCTTGCTCGCGGGTTCGGTCACAAAGACCGAAGAGGCGGCCGTCGGTTTGGCGAACTTTGTGGTGCTTCCAATGGCGTTCCTGTCAGGATCGTTCTTCCCGCTCGACGGGGCGCCCAGTTGGCTGCAAGCAGTTTCGAAGGCACTGCCCTTGCGTCATCTGAACGACGGAATGCTCGATGTGATGGTACGAGGCGAAGGCCCGGCCGCGATCGTGATGCCGATGGTGATTCTGATCGGATTCGCAGCAGTACTGACGTTCATCTCGATGCGGATGTTCCGGTGGGACGCGTAACCGACTGAGTTAGAGCCCGCGCAGGTAATCAGGATCGTCGTCCGGGCCGCGTGGGCCGCGAGGCGGTTGTTGCGGGTTTCCGCGCAAGAACGGGGGCAAGCCCTGGTGGAAGAACAACCACAACAGCGGGCCCACGAACGGCAAAGCGATCACGACGATAACCCACAGAATCTTGGGCAAGAAGCGGACTTGGGTTTTGGG
>JAAZCT010000186.1 GCA_012513165.1 Actinomycetales bacterium | reverse complement strand
GCGTATGTCAGGCCTTGCACGAGCACGATAAGTCCGCCAGGCGAAGCGTCAAGCCAATAACTCAGGTAGATGCCAACGACCGAACCTAGTACGGCTACGATCGGCGCAATAATTAACATGCGCGTGAAGCGATCAGTCATCAAGTGCGCAGTCGCACCGGGAATGATCAACATCGCCACCACCAGAATCACGCCAACAACCTGGAGCGCCACGACTGAAGTCATTGCCAAAACCACGAGTAACAGGATGCGCACGTTTCGCGGCGATAGCCCTATTGCTTGGGTGTGCTTCGCATCGAACGCCCACAAAACCAAATCACGGCGTTTAAGTAACAAAATTGCGGTGCATACGGCAGCTAGACCGATGACCTGGACGAGGTCACCCGCCGAAACACCCAGCACGTTTCCAAACAAAATATGACTCAAATCGGTGTGGCTCGGCGTGATCGAGATCAGCACGATGCCGAGCGCGAATAGCGTGGAAAAAACGATGCCGATCGCGGCGTCTTCTTTGGTGCGCGAGGTGGCCGTCACGGTGCCGATCAGCGCCACTGCCAATAGCCCGAAGACCAATGCTCCGACCGCGAATGGCCAACCGACGATGTAGGCCAAGACCACACCGGGCAGCACCGCGTGTGAGACGGCATCACCCATGAGAGACCCGCCGATCAGCACGAGCCAACACGACAGAATCGCGCACACGATCGCAGCAGCAATCGTTGCGGCGAGGGCTCGGACCATAAACTCATATTGCAGCGGTTCGAGCAGGAATTCGAGCAATGTCATGCGTCCTCACCTCCAGCCGCAACGTCCAGACCAAACGCACGTGCGAGGGTTTCGGGCGCAAGTGCCTCAGCCACGCTGCCGCGGAAAATCGGCTTATTACGCAGCACGATTGCCTCGTCAGCTAGAACCGGAAGTGCGTGCAGATCGTGAGTCGAAACAAACACCGCGGCACCTCCGTCGGCTAACTCACGCAACAGCGCCACCATGGTGACTTCAGATGACTTGTCCACACCTGCGAAAGGCTCGTCGAGCAGCAATACCCGCGCCTCTTGGGCGATACTGCGAGCCACGAAAGCTCGCTTGCGCTGCCCGCCGGATAGCTGGCCTATTTGCCGTTCAGCCAGCGAACTCAACCCAACACGCTCCAATGCGGCTGCCACTGCTTCTCGATCGACGGTACGCGGACGGCGCGTCACTCTTGATTGAAACCCATAGCGGCCCATCATCACCACATCTCGCACCGAAACTGGGAAGTCCCAGTCGACAGTTTCACTCTGCGGCAGGTAACCAATGACGCCCGTACGCCGCGCGACACTTGGATCGCGGCCCATGATCTGGATTTGACCGGCTTGGGGTTTGACTGAACCGATTATTGCGTTAAATAGCGACGACTTGCCAGAACCATTCATGCCGATCAGAGCGGTGACTTTGCCGGAATTGACCGTGACGTTTGTATCGCTGAGCGCCAGCACGTCGCCGTAACGAACGTGCAGCCCCGTCACGTCGATCGCGATACTCATCGCGTCTTCGCTGTCAGTCCAGCCACAATGATGTCCGCGTCATGGCGTAATAGATCGAGGTACGTGGGCACCGGCCCATCGGACGAAGAGAGCGAGTCGACATACAAGACGCCACCGAAGTGAGTTCCTGTCTCGGCCACAATTTGCTGCATGGTTTTGTCCGAAACAGTCGATTCGCAGAACACTGCGTCAACTTTGCTGCGATGAACGAACTCGATCACCGAAGTGACCTGTTGCGGTGTTGCTTGCTGTTCGGCATTGACGGGCCAAATATATTTCTCCGTCAGGTTCGCATCGCGAGCCAGATACGAGAACGCCCCTTCACACGTGACGAGTGCGCGCTGCTCGGCCGGAATCGAAGCGAGATCAGCAAGTAGCTGATCGTAGACAGCTTGGATCTGAGATTTGTACGTGGCTGCTTGTGACTCGAAATCTTGCTGATGCTCGGGCATGAGGTCCGTCAGGGCGGCAGCAATGTTATCTACATAGGTCTGGGCGTTTAACGGACTCATCCACGCGTGCGGATTCGGCTTGGATTCGCCAAACCGACCCGCGATAGCTATCGGTTCGATTCCGCTTGTTAGCACCGTGTGCGGCGCATCGGACTGAGCAACAAACTTTTCGAACCATGCTTCTAACGAAAGCCCGTTGTCGAAGATCAAATCTGCGCGACTAGCTTTCGCGATGTCCTTTGGTGTCGGCTCATAGCCGTGCACTTCGACTCCAGGATTGATGATCGATTCGACCACAATGTGTTCGCCACCGACATTCCGTGCCATGTCTGCCGTCACTGTGAACGTCGTCAAAACAACCGGCCTACCGCCGTCTTCCTCGTGACTGGAACCAAGTTCCGCGCACGCAGCCACAAGAGTCAGGGCAAGAATTGCTCCGGCCAATCGGGTGGCTCGCAAAAGGGTTTTCGGCACAACGAAAACTATAGCCAGTTTCAGAATCTTCAGATGCGGGCAACTAGGCTGACAGCCACAACCACCAGTCTCTTTCTCGGCGAGTCTGATCCGCACTGCAACTACCAAGGGAACCGAACCACCGTGGCACTTAAAACACCGGCAGCAGTTCTTTGGGATTTGGACGGAACCCTCGTCGACACAGAACCGGCATGGATGGCAGGGGAGTTGGCACTGGCTCGCGCTCACGGCGCCGAATGGACAGAACGTGATGCACTCGCCGTGGTGGGCATGGATT
>JAAZCT010000185.1 GCA_012513165.1 Actinomycetales bacterium | reverse complement strand
GCGACGGCATTCTCGACGAGGTTATTGAGCGCAGACAACAGTTGGATCCGGTTGCCGTAGACGCTGATTTGTTCGGGCGCAGTTATTGAAATGTCGATGTCTTTTGCGAGCGCTTCTGTCCCCGAGCGTTCGATAGCCGCAGCTCCGAGCTCAGACAGTGAGAGCACAACTCGGTCAGTGATTGCCTCGTCGTCTTGGATTCGCGACAGGTCGATGATTTGCTGTATCAGTCGGGAAAGGCGCTCGCTTTCGATCTGCATTCGTCCAGCGAATCGCTCGACGGCTTCAGGATCGTCGCTTGCTTCGGAGACGGCCTCTGCTAAGAGATTTATTGCGCCAATGGGAGTCTTTAACTCGTGACTTGAATTAGCGACGAAATCGCGTCGCAGCGACTCGATCCGATTCTCGCGGGTGCGATCTTCGACGAGCGCCAGCACCAAACCGGATGAGAGTGGCGCGACCCTGGCGAAAACATGGGACGCTGCTCGTCTCTTCCGGTTGATCGTGAAGGAGTCTTGACGAACGATCCCGTCGCGCATCACCGCGCTGACGAGCGCTTGCAGTTCAGGATTACGCAAGCGGTCGTCTTGGATGAGCCCAAGTTCGTGTGCCGGAGCTGAGGCTTGAACTACGTGCCCGTCAGGGCTGATCAACACCGCTGAGGACCGAAGTGCAGCCAATACTGCGGAAGTGTCTGCGCTTACTAGGGAATCCTCGGTTGGTGCTGGTAGCTGCTGTTTCCGTTCGGAATAGCGCCACAGGAAGGTGACTAGCGCACCAATGATGATGCCGATGCCCAAGGCGATTTCAGCAGGAAGCGTCACAGCCACAGCCTAGGTGTTAACAATAGGAAAACACGAACAGGAAAGGACCCCGCGTGAATCTTTCATGTGGCGTTCATGCTCCGTTTACTCAAGGTATCCGGCCGTTCAATCAGGTCGCTTAACGTTCAGAACATGCGTGACCAGTTCTATGAACAATTAGACCTCATCCGAAGCCAACTCGTCGAAGTGACGCAAGACCTACGATCGATTGTCGCCGATGCGACTGAGGCGTTGCTTGGAATCGACCAAGCAAAAGCCGAAGACGTTATAGCGCGCGAATCGGTGTATGCCGATCGCCTTGAAGATATCGAAGACCGAGCGTTGGTACTGCTGGCTACCCAGCAGCCTGTCGCCTCTGATCTTCGGCAACTCATGGCGAGCATTCGCATCGTGGCAGACCTCCAGCGAATGGGCCACCATGCAGTGCACATCGCCAAGGTTGCCCGCCGGCGGATGCCCATCGCGGCCGTACCCGAGTCGGTAGTGCCGATGATCCGTCAGATGTCAGAAATTGCGGACGACATGATCAAACACACGGCTCGCCTCGTGGCGAAGCAAGACGTGGTGGCTGCTGCTGAACTCGAAAAGATCGACGACGACATGGACGCACTCCACAAGAGTTTGTTCCGAGTGTTGTTGGCACCCGACGCGAACTTCGAAATCGAAGAAGCGATCGATCTAGCGCTGCTCGGACGGTACTACGAGCGGGTCGCCGACCACTCGGTCAACATGGCTCGCCGCGTGATCTACCAGGTCACCGGCGAAAAGATCGCGCTGTCGTAGACAGGCAGAGCATGACTGTGGCGCGGCTCCTCTGAGAGGTTGCCGCGCCACCGTTCGTGCAGAATTATTCGGTGTCAGCTTCGGCGTCGTCGCCCGCTACAGGCGTTGCAGCCTTGGGGGCCGACTTCGCAACTGAGGCGTACATGTCGCTGCGCTCAACGACGACTGCGCTCACCGCGAGCTTGTCGCCGCTGGTGCTGGTGAGAGTCAACTCGATGTTGCGACCGATCTGATTTGGGTCGAGAGTCGTGATGATCTCGCCCTGTGCGCCGACTGTAAACAGCGTGTTCTTGGCGAGCTTGATCGGCCCAGACAACGAAACGTCGGCGCCGGGCACTGCCGCTTCAACGATTTCTTGGCTGCCGCTAGGGGCGAGCAATGCGCCCGAGAACGTCGCTGTGCCATCGCCGTTGTCAACGAACAAGGCGTTGAAAACTTGGATGGGACCAGAGCGGACGTTGCTGCCAACGGCGGCTTGGTATTGGTGATTTGTCTGCGCGCTGAAGTTGCTGCCGCAGGCTGAAAGGGCAAAGGTTGAGGCCAGGGCAATAGCGGTGGCCGCGATCCGTAGACGTCGTTTACTCACAACGGCATCGTATCGGACTATTTCCGCGTGTTATTCTGGTCACCTAGGAAAGGTGTTTTCTTCATGACTTTCACTGTCGGCGAAACCGTCGTCTATCCGAATCACGGCGCTGCAGTCATCGAAGATATCGAGACCCGAAAAATCAAAGGCCAAGATCGCGAATACTTGGTTCTGCGCATTATTGCTCAGAACGATCTCGTTGTGCGGATCCCGGCAGACAACCTTGATTTGGTCGGCGTTCGCGATGTCGTTGATGAAGCAGGACTTGAACGTGTCTTCGGGGTGCTCCGTGCGGAGCATGTTGATGAGCCCACTAACTGGTCTCGTCGCTACAAGGCCAACCTTGAGAAGCTCCACTCGGGCGATGTTCTCAAAGTGGCTGAGGTCGTCCGCGACCTGTGGCGTCGTGATGCTGATCGTGGCCTGTCGGCTGGTGAAAAGCGCATGTTGTCCAAGGCCCGCCAGATTCTGGTTTCCGAGTTGGCGCTCGCTGAAAACACGAACGAAGACAAAGCAGAACATCGTTTGGACGAAGTGCTCGCTTCCTAATCGATCTATTAAAGGT
>JAAZCT010000184.1 GCA_012513165.1 Actinomycetales bacterium | reverse complement strand
GCGACCCGTTGCGGTGAGCTGTTCTCCGTCGAAGGCGCCTAGCTCGGCTAACAGGTTCTTGCCGCTGGCTACAGCACGCGAGTCGGGTCGGTCCAAGAAACCAAAATCTTCGATCGGCCCTAGTTTGAGCAGCGCCATCTGCAGCAGCACAGATGCCAAGTTGGTGCGTTGAATCTCGGGGTCGGTGAACTCGTCTTGTCCGTCGAAGTCTTCTTCGGAATACAAGCGGATGCAGATGCCGTCGGCGACGCGACCACAGCGGCCTGCACGCTGGGCCGCACTTGCTTGAGAGATCGGTTCGATCGGGAGCCGCTGGACTTTGAGCCGGGTGGAGAAGCGCGAGATCCGAGCGAACCCGGGATCGACCACATATCGAATTCTCGGCACGGTCAAGGATGTTTCGGCAACGTTCGTGGCCACCACGATGCGCCGGCGCCCTTTCGGATCAAACACTTTCTGCTGCTCATGGGCCGGTAATCGCCCGTGCAACATCAACACGTCGAGCGAGTTCTTGAAGCGGCCCTCAAGGTATTCGGCTATGTCGCGGATTTCGCGTTCGCCGGAAGCGAACACCAGCACATCGCCGTCACGGGGCAACTCGGTAATGGCTGAGGCGACGGCTTCGGGCATGTTCGCACCGTCGCTCTCGTTCATCGGCCGATACCGCACCTCGACGGGGTAGGTGCGGCCGCTCACTTCAACGATCGGCACGTGGCGGTCGGCCGTGGTGAAGAGTGCAGCGAATCGCTCCACGTCGATCGTGGCCGAGGTGACGATCACGCGCAGGTCGGCGCGCCGGTTCACGAGCCGGGCCAAATAGCCAAGCAAGAAGTCAATCGCGAGCGACCGTTCGTGGGCTTCGTCGATGATGACGGTGTCATAGCGGGTCAGTTCTGAATCGTGCGCCAACTCTGAGAGCAGCAACCCATCCGTGACCACCCTGATCTGTGTTTTCATCGTGCTCTGGTCATCGAACCGCACCGCATAACCAACGTCGCTGCCCAGTTCCACCTCGCATTCGCTGGCGATGCGTTTGGCCACCGAGCGTGCAGCGATGCGCCGCGGCTGCGTGTGCACAACCCGGTTCGCTCCGGCTCGTAGGGCAAGCTTGGGCAACTGCGTCGTCTTGCCGGAACCGGTTTCGCCGGCGATCACGATCACTTGGTTCTCGGCGATGAGCGCACTGAGTTCCTCGGCCCGCTCGGTGATCGGCAGGCCGGGCGCAATATCAAGTTTCATAGTTTCGCAACCAAGTCAGGCAGCAATGCATAACCGGCGAAGGCCACTATGTCGATCAGTGCGTGCGCGATAATGAGTGGCCAAAGCCGACGGGTTCGGTAATACCACCAACCGAATATGACACCCATCAGCACATTGCCGAATGCTTGGCCGAGCCCTTGATACAGGTGATACGTGCCGCGCAACAGTGCGCTCGTGAAGATCACCGCCCACATGCCCCAGCCGCCGTCACGCAGGCGAGTCATCAGGTAGCCGACCACGATCACTTCTTCTAAGAGCGCGTTCTTCACTGCGGCGAGCACCAGCAGCGTGATGCTCCACGCGTACAGTTTCTCGGGCGCGAGTACGAGATCCGCGGTGAGCCCGAACTCCCGACCCAAGATATACACCCCGAGGCCGGGAATACCGATCACGGCGGCGAGAACGAATCCCATGAGCGTGTCACGCAGGGGATTGGAGCCACGCAAACCGATTCGTTCTAGAACCGGGGGAGCATCAGCATCTCGGGCCAATAAGTACAGCGCCAGAACGACCGGCACCAAAGCGAAACCGATTCCTAAGAGTTGCAGCGTGACGTCGAGCCACGGCAGATCGCTGCGGCTGGGGTTAAGTGATGCTTGGGATTCACCCAGCGGCCCGCGCGCGAGTTTCGCCAGAAGGGACACCACGGCATAGACGGCAGATTGGCCGAGCGAAATGCCGAGAACTATCCAGATCTCGACCTTCAGGTGGGGTTTCACAGCTTGTTGGTCGCGAACGTGTCACACGTGTTCAGGTTGCCGCTCTCGTATCCGTTCAAGAACCACCGTTGGCGCGACTCGCTGGAGCCGTGAGTCCAGGTTTCGGGCTTCACTTGTCCTCGTGCCACTTCACCTTGAATATGGTCATCACCGACGGCGGCCGCCGCCGAAAGTGCGGAGCGGATATCGCTTTGGGTCAAGGGTTTGATGAGGGTGTTGCCTTGCGCGTCCTTGGTGGTGGCTGCATGGTGTGCCCACACGCCGGCGAAACAGTCCGCCATGAGTTCGACGCGAACGCCGCCGCTCTGCGGACCTGTGCGACCGTCTTGAGCCTTGGAAAGTATGCCGAGGATCTGCTGCACATGGTGGCCGTACTCGTGGGCAACCACATACATTTGCGCAAGGTTGCCGCCATCGGCGCCATAGGTGCTCGAGAGTTGATCGAAGAATCCAGCATCGATGTAGACGCGCTCTTCGGGCGGGCAATAGAACGGTCCGGTAGCGGCGGATGCGGTGCCGCAGGCTGACTGGGTGCTGCCGGAGAAAATGACGGTTTTAGCGTCTCGGTACTGCACGTTGATGTCTGCGGGCAGCGCGTCGCGCCAATAGTCTTGAACGCTGTTGACGGTACCCACGATGCGGCACACATCAGAGCGGTTTGCGTCGGCCCCGGTCTGACATTCCGAGAGGTCCACGGTCTCGCCCTGCGAGCCGCCAAGGAAGATCTCGCTCGGGTCTCCGACGCCCGAGCCCGCGAGTGGATTTCCGCCTAGGAACACGATCACCAGCATCAGGATCAAGCCACCGATGCCACCACCGACCATGGCTCCGCCTTTGCCGCTGACCACTTGGCTGACGTCAAGTCCTGCGCCTTCGTTAAAACTCATGTAGATGAGTCTATGCCGAACGAGATGGGGGCGAAACGCTGAAGCACTCCGGCGTGAGGGTCGCGCGGGACATGTTGGTGGTCGTTTGCTAGAGTTTCCCTGCACCTGCTCGAAAGAGCACGCCCCGAGTTCTGGGGCATTGTCCGGGTGGCGGAATAGGTAGACGCGCTAGCTTGAGGTGCTAGTGCCCGGTTACGGGCATGGGGGTTCAAGTCCCCCCTCGGACACGAAAACCCTTCCAGTTGGAAGGGTTTTTCGCTTTTTGAATCTACTGGTCTTCCACACAGCTTGGTTCCGGTCTGGCCTCCTTGGGCGCTGAACAGCGCCCTGATCAGCATCTGGCCCTAAAACGTGTGACGGGTTCGCTGGCGGTCACCACCCGGCGTTTCAATCATAAGAAAGCTCGCGTCTTGGCATCGAGCATGAAAAGTGTGCCGGGTTCAGCAGCCAGCGCCTTCTTGAGCAGGTCAGGGC
>JAAZCT010000183.1 GCA_012513165.1 Actinomycetales bacterium | reverse complement strand
GGACAGGATCGTCCGTGCCCATCGCCCCGCCGAAGATGATCCGGAACACCACCCGAATCACCACGATGAGCAGCCCGAACCAGAGATAGAACCCGAACGAAAGCGCCCACGGGGCGTCGGTGCGGCGATACTCAACCACGATCGCGGCGACGGCCACAATGATGAGCAGCAGCCACGGGTTCAGTGTCATGGCGGCTGCTGCCGCCAACCCTAAGGCCCAGATCCACCACGCGCCCGGGTGTAATTCCCGAGCCATAACGACCCGAAGTTTTGCGGGCTTCTGGATGGTGGTGTCGATCTGGGCCATGGGGTTACTTAGCGTCGACGCCAGACGCGCCAACCGAGCAATCCGCCGGCTGCCAGCAACCCGGCGATCACGATCCACGTCCCGACGCCTGGTCCCGAGCCTGAATCATCATCGCTTGTGGCGGCAGTAAGGTCCGCGTCGATTGCCGCCGAGGCAGCACTTGGCGTTTGGGACGGAGTTGCCGTAGCCGCGCGGGGAGTGGCCGTGCTGGCACTGGGCTTGGCCGATGAGGTGGCGCTAGGCGTGGACGTCGGTGCCGCTGAGGTGCTCGGTTTGGCAGATGGCGCGGTGCTTGGTTTCGCAGTCGGCTTGGGCTTAACCGTCGGCTTCGGGGAGGGCGCTGGCTTGGGGCCGACGGGGTTCACGTCAGGGTACTTCTTGCTGTTGGTGTCTTGGAACCGGAAACCGACCCATCCTCCGGCGCTCGCCTTCAGGTCGAGGACTCCAACGTTCGAGTATTTCCAACCGCCGCCGGTGCCGTTCGCGCTGAACAATCCCCAATATGCGTCTAGCTGCCAACAGGCCGACTTTCCGCCAGCAGGCTTGCCATTGATCGTGCACACGGACCCTGGTTGCCCCGGGACAATCGCCAGTGAATACCCTGCGCTCTCCAGATTGACCCAGGCGTTCTTACCTGCTCCGCCCGGAACACATGTGACGTCTTTCATGCCTTGGCCTTGAACGACGACGGTGACGCCTTTGCCGTACTCACATGCGGCAGCCTGCGCTGGTGCGCTCACCCCGATCAGGGTGAGCGCTACCAGCCCGGCAGCAGCCAAGTTCGCGAAAAGGCGAACCTTGAGAGTCTGCTTATTCACGAATCAGACCTCGCGGCGACGTGCGACGAACGCTACGAACGCGCCCGCGAGAACCGCGAGGACACCCGCACCGATCAAGCCCGCAGTCACATCGTTGTCCGTACGGGACAGATCCGAGGTGGTGGAGTCTTTCGTTGAATCGTCACCTTCGGCATCCGTGCCGCCAGTGCCGTCATTTCCGCCTGTTCCAGCTGCCGCAACCGTGATCGGCGCAGTGAATACGCCACTCGTGGAGATGAGGCTCAATGTGTAGTTCCCGGGTGTGGCTGGGGCTGTTGCCGTGTGCGAGATCGTCCCGGCTGAGTTGGCCGTCACGGTACCGAGAACCGCGAACTTGAAGCCCGCGAAGCTCTTGCCGGCAGCCGCGCCGTTCATGCTGAGATCGATCGTGACGACTTCACCTTCGGGGTAGCCCGAAGCCTGGATCAAGAACTCTTCACCAGCGGTGACTGTTCCGGGTGCTGTGACATTGATTTCTGGTTCTACTGGAACGATCGGGTCGCTCGCGCCGGCCCAAGCGATGGCAGCCTGTGCTGTCGCGCGGACCCACTGGTCGGCTGCTTCGGCAGGAATGGCACCCGCAGCAGTTGCGGTATCGAATGCGTCCTTGTTGAAAGCAATCGCACCTGCTTGGCTCGCGAGTGGGCCAACTGGCTTCGCGTACACCGTGCGCAGCCACGTCACGGCCTTGTCGGCTGCCGCAGTTTCGCCAGCGCCTCGGAGTGCCCAAGCTGCGAGTCCGGTGGTGTTGCTGTTGATTCCGTCGCCTGCACCGAGTGACCCATCAGCACCTTGCGCGTTCTTGAGTGAGGTCACAGCCTTCGAGATTGCGGTATCGAGAGTGGCGCCATCAATCACGCCTGCCGCTTTGGCTTCTTGCAAGGCAACGATCGTGTAAGCGGTGGTGTCGTGTCCGGATGCGCAGGTAGCTGCGTTGAGGTCCGTCGGAAAGCCGCCGTCGGTGCACTGCTTGCTCAGCACGTAATTGACGGCTTCATCAGCAAGGCTCGAATCAACGGCTACAAGCGCGCGGGTGACCCACGACTGGCCCACTCCGTTGGAGTAGTCGCCCCACGAGGAGACGTCCATGCCACGACCCGTGTTGGCCCCTTCGGTCACGATGACCGATTCGAGTCGCTCAACGAGGTTGATGTCCGCCACGTTCGTGACGTTCTTACCGGTGGACTTCAGCGCGAACGTCAACTTTCCGGTCGCGCCCGCGTACGTGCTGCCGGTGTCGCCAAAAGCTTCTCCGGAGATGTACGCCTGTGGGTTCGCGGCGAGTCCGTTGCTGATCGCGGCAACTGTGCTGGCTTGGCCACCAAGAGTTTGCAGGGTGACGAGCGCGTCGACGCTCAAGCCATAGTCGGCGCCCCATTGCGTGTGCAAGAGTCCGTCCGGCTGGACCTTGCCGGCGAGCCATCCTGCCGAGACACTGGCTTCGCTGCTGTTGGCTTGCGCTGGAACTCCAGCGAGCATGACGAGTGGGAGCGTGAGGCTAGCGAGTCCGCCAGCGACAAGTCGAGTGACCTTCATGTTTTCCTTCCTGCTGCGAACAGGAAGGTCGATCCGGCGAAGGATCTCGTTCACTGTATTCCGCGACAGCATGTTTCGAGGTTGATATCCCTGACTGAGTTTTCCGGCTTTTCGCTGTTGCGAATTACGGTTGCGGGTCAGCGCCTGACTTGAACCGGCTTTCCTCGCATCAGGGACGGGTATTGCGTAACCCGAATAGATTACCTGCAAACGCTAACACTCAGACGGGCCGGAATCCCAATTGTCTCTGGGTTTGGGACCCGAATCACGCTTTACGGCTGCCCCAGTCTTCGTTGGCTTCGCGGAAGGTGCGTAGGAGTTCGTAGCCGAGGTCCTGCTGTTCGGCGGTGAGCGCATCGAGTCCGAAGTTCACGTCTGAGAGTGCGGATGTGGCTGCCTCGAGCACGTGTTTGCCTGCCGGCGTCAGGGAGGCCAGCACCCGGCGGCGATCTCGCTGGTCATGCTCGCGATGCACGAGGCCTTGCTGTTCGAGGCGATCGATCAGGCTCGTCACCGAGGTGGGGTGAACCATGAGCCGTTCGCCGATCTTCGACAGAGGCAATTTGCCCGAGGAACTGAACGACAAGAGTCGCAACACCTCGTAGCGCGCGAACGTGATCTGGTGCGGTTTGAGGACCGCATCGAACTGGGACAACAGCACCTGATGAACCCGCATCACGGACGTCGCGAAGCGCATGGCTGTCGCGTCGCCGACCTGCTCGGCCCACAACTCGCCCGCACGCTCGATGGGATCGAATTCCAAGGCTGCCATGCGCTCCACCGTAGCGAGTCGATGCGGTTCAGCACGAGGGCGCACCGCGGCTGGTGGCTAATACTTGGACGTCCTACTATTGGATTACCGAGATTTTAGGGAGTTTTATGTCTGCGCTGCATCAACCGGTCAATCCGATTCGGTTTGTCACGGCCTCGAGCCTGTTCGACGGACACGACGCGAGCATCAACATCATGCGCCGCATCCTGCAATCTCAGGGCGCCGAAGTGATTCACCTCGGCCACAACCGTTCGGTCGCTGAGGTCGTGAACGCGGCTATCGAAGAAGACGTCCAGGGCATCGCCGTCAGCTCGTATCAAGGCGGCCACGTCGAATACTTCACGTACCTCGTAGAACTTCTCGCCGAGCGCGGCGCTAGTCAAATCAAGGTCTATGGCGGAGGCGGCGGCGTGATCGTCGCCGACGAGATCGCCCAGCTCGCAGCCGTGGGAGTCACCATCTTCTCCCCCGAAGCCGGCCAGAAACTCGGCCTGCCAGGCATGCTCAACACGCTGATCCGCGATTGCGATACCGACCCCCTCGCTCCCGGGGCTGCAGACCTCGAAAGCCTGCAGGCCGGTAACCACGCCGCCATCGCGCGCGCCTTGACCGCAGCCGAACTGGGTCGCCTTGACGGCGCCGACGCGACCCGAATATCTGAGCTAGCTGCCGCCTCGGCCACACCCGTTCTCGGCATCACCGGAACCGGCGGCTCGGGAAAGAGTTCACTGACGGACGAACTCATCCGCCGATTCCGCATCGACCAAGAAGACTCGCTCCAGATCGCAATCCTCGCGATCGACCCCACTCGCCGCAAGGGGGGCGGCGCCCTGCTGGGCGACCGCATCCGCCAAAACAGCCTTGACGGAGACCACATCTACTTCCGTTCGATCGCCACGCGCGGATCGCGCGAAGTGCCTGACGGCATCGACCAGATGATCGAGGTGCTGAAAGCAGCCGGGCACGATCTGGTGATCGTGGAAACCCCCGGCATCGGCCAAGGTGACGCCGGAATCATGTCTCACGTCGATCGATCGCTGTATGTGATGACGCCCGAGTTCGGCGCCGCGTCCCAGCTGGAAAAAATCGACATGCTCGATTTTGCCGATGTGGTCGCGATCAACAAGTTCGAGCGCCGCGGAGCCAAGGACGCTCTGCGCGATGTGGGCCGCCAGTTGGTGCGCAACCGCCAAGCGTTCGGCAAGGGTCCCGCCGAGATGCCTGTGTTCGGCACCAGCGCTGCCCACTTCAATGACGATGGCGTTACGGCTCTGTACCAAGAATTGCGTGACGTGCTCGGGTTCACCGCCGGAGCGCTGCCGAACGTGACGGTGCGCCACTCCAGCGAAGAGAACCACATCATTCCGCCGGCCCGCGTTCGCTACCTGTCTGAGATCACCGAGACCGTGCGCAGCTTCCACGCCCAAACCGAACATCTGGCTGACGCCGCAGACCGTGCCCAGCGTTTGGCGCTCGTCGCCGGCGAACTGGGCGACGACGACCGAGTCAACGATCTGGCCGCTCTCGCCACGAACAATCTGCCGCCCGAAGTGCGCGCGCAACTCGAAAACTGGCCCGCCGTGGTCGAGTCCTATTCGGGTGACGTCCAAGTGGTGAAGGTTCGCGATAAGGAACTGCGATTCGACCTCGTACGCGAAACGCTCTCGGGCAACGAGGTGCGCCGCGTGAGCCTGCCGAAGTACCGCTCGAACGGCGCCCTCGTTCGATTCTGGCGCCGCGAAAACCTGCCCGGCTTCTTCCCGTTCACCGCAGGCGTGTTTACGTTCAAGCGCGATAACGAGGACCCCGCCCGGATGTTCGCCGGAGAAGGCGATCCCACGCGCACCAACCGCCGGTTCAAGCTGCTCAGCGAAGGTCAGCCCGCCACCCGGCTGTCCACCGCGTTCGACTCCGTCACCTTGTACGGACGCGATCCCGACCTGCGCCCGGACATCTACGGCAAAGTCGGCACCTCGGGCGTTTCGGTAGCCACCCTGGACGACATGAAAGTGCTGTATAGCGGATTCGATCTCGTCGACCCGAGCACCTCGGTGTCGATGACGATCAACGGGCCGGCCCCCACCGTCCTGGCGTTCTTCCTCAACACAGTCATCGACCAACAGGTTGACGCGTTCCGCGCCCGCGAAGGCCGCGACCCGAGCGCCGAAGAGCACGAACAGGTGCGAGTGCGTGCGCTGCAGAACGTGCGCGGAACCGTGCAAGCCGACATCCTCAAAGAGGATCAAGGGCAGAACACCTGCTTGTTCTCCACCGAGTTCAGCCTGCGCATGATGGGCGATATCCAGCAGTGGTTCATCGACCAAGGCGTTCGCAACTTCTATTCGGTATCGATCTCCGGCTATCACATTGCGGAGGCCGGAGCGAACCCCATCAGCCAGCTCGCGTTCACCCTCGCGAACGGCTTCACCTATGTCGAGTCGTACTTGGCGCGCGGGATGGACATCAACGACTTCGCCCCCAATCTGTCGTTCTTTTTCTCGAACGGCATGGACCCGGAGTATTCGGTGCTGGGCCGAGTGGCGCGACGCATCTGGGCGATCACGATGCGCGAGAAGTACGGCGCCGACGAACGCAGTCAAAAACTGAAGTATCACGTGCAAACCTCGGGCCGCTCTCTTCACGCCCAAGAGATGGACTTCAACGACATCCGCACCACCCTGCAGGCGCTCATCGCGATCTACGACAACGCCAACAGCCTGCACACGAACGCCTTCGACGAAGCCGTCACCACCCCCACCGACGAGTCGGTGCGTCGGGCGCTCGCGATCCAGTTGGTCATCAACCGCGAGTGGGGCCTAGCGATGAACGAGAACCCGAACCAAGGTTCCTTCGTGATCGAAGAACTGACCGACCTGGTCGAGGCCGCGGTTCTGCGCGAGTTCGACGCGATGAACGAACGCGGGGGCGTGCTCGGCGCGATGGAGACGGGCTATCAGCGCGGGCGGATCCAAGACGAGTCGATGTTGTACGAACACCGCAAGCACGATGGCAGCCTGCCGATCATCGGCGTGAACACCTTCCTCGCGCCTGCGTCTGACACACCGGCTCCGCGGATCGAGTTGGCGCGTGCCACCGAACACGAGAAAAAGTCGCAACTCGATCGAGTGAACTCGTTCCGGGCCGAGCATTCGCGTGAAGCCGACCGCGCCCTCGCCCGCTTGAAAGAGGCCGCGGTCTCGGGTGAGAACGTGTTCGCCGTGCTGATGGACGCGGCACGCCTGTGCTCGCTGCAACAAGTCACCGAAGCGTTCTTCGAAGTGGGCGGCCAATACCGCAGGAACGTATGACCTGGCGCCGGCCCGAGAATTACACTTGAAGGATGCATACTCGGATCTTCGGCCGCGCCCTAGCAGCGCTCGCTCTGGTGGTCAGCCTGTTTGCCGTGCCGGTTTCTGCGGTAGCCGCCGCGACACCCGCCCCTCAGCCGACCGTCGAGCCCCCGCCGGAACCGCCCAAAGTGATTACGACGGTTTCGCCTCCCAAGATCACGGGGACGATTCGCTATCGAAGCAAACTGGTCCGCACTATCGGCACGTACTCAGAAACCTCCGGCATGACGCAGCATACGCAATGGCTGCGAAACGGAGCACCCATCGCGAAGGCAACCGGACCCACCTACGCGCTTGGCGTGAGCGATGTCGGTGCTCGAATTTCGGTGCGAGTCACCGTCTCCAAACCGGGCTT
>JAAZCT010000182.1 GCA_012513165.1 Actinomycetales bacterium | reverse complement strand
GAGTAACGTTCCAGCCGTCATTCGAGATCATCACCACAATCGCGACCGCCGGCCCCGGGCCGCGCAAAGACTATTCGGGCAGAACCCCCATCGCCGAACTGCGACCGCTCATTGATCTCGCCAAGAAAGAGGGCGTCACCGTCATCCTCGACCTGCAGCCGGGACGCGCCAGCATGCTCGAGCAGGCGCAATTTTACGAAGAGCTACTACTCGAACCTCATGTCGGCTTGGCCTTGGATCCCGAATGGAAGCTCGGCAAGAAGGGCAAGCCGCTGCAACGGATTGGACACGTGTCGGCCAAGCAGGTGAACGAAGTTTCGGCTTGGCTAGCAGATCTCACGCGCGAGAACGTGCTGCCACAAAAGATGTTCGTGCTGCACCAGTTTCAAACCCAGATGATTCGCGACCGCGACAAAGTTCGCACCGACCATCCCGAACTGGCCACCGTGATTCACGTGGACGGGCAGGGGCCAACCGCAGCGAAACACAGCACGTGGAATCACATCCGAAAGAACGCGCCGGCGAACGTCGAATGGGGTTGGAAAAACTTCATCGACGAGGACGTGCCCATGCTCAATACCACCGAAACCTGGAAGCAAGTGAAACCCCGCCCGGGACTCATCACCTACCAATGATCCGCGATTTCAATGCCCCAGTGGGTGTGAGAATATGGCCATAAGTTTGATTTCACATATTTCTGAGGAACGTTATGAATGTCTCGCGCCCTTTTCGTCTTGTCGCAACTCTCGCTCTCGCTGCCAGCTTCGTTCTAGCCGGATGTTCCGACGATCAGAAGAGCGATAAGGCAGATCACACGCACGATCAGGTCGAAATTCACGTCTCCGATGCCTGGGTCAAAGCGGCCGATAGCGGAATGACCGCAGCGTTTGCCACACTCGAGAACGACTCGGAGAAGGCCCTCACGATTACCAAGGTGACCTCCGACGCAAGTTCAGACACGCAGTTGCACGAGACCGTCACCGCCGCTGATCACAGTTCGATGATGCAAGAAGTGAAAGACGGGTTCACTCTTGAGCCCGATCGCATGCTTATGCTCGAGCCCGGTGGAAATCACATCATGTTGATGGACCTCAAGAAGCCGCTGCTTCCGGGGGACGAAGTCACGTTCACCCTCCACTTCGACGACGGATCCGCCCAGGATTTCACCGCTGTTGTTAAGGAATTCGAAGGCGCCAACGAGTCATATGAAAGCCATGGAAAAAAGCACTGATTCTTCCTTCGTGTCACGGCGACGCCTGTTAACCACAGGCGCTGCCGTTGGAGCGGGCGCCGTGGTCGGCGTCAGCCTCGATCGGGCTCTCGCCTCGACACCTGAGACGGTCGTCAGTTTGCATGGCGCTGAACGGATCGCGTTCCACGGGAAACACCAAGCCGGAATCGCCACCGAGCCCGCTGCTCAGGTAAGTTTCCTTGCTTTCGATTTGGCCGATGGGTCCGACAAGTCGACCCTTGTTCGCCTGATGCGCCTCACGTCCAACAGCGCAGCGCGCCTCACTCAGGGCGACCCGGCACTTGCCGACACAGAACCCGAACTGGCTCGCAAACCCTCACGACTCACGGTCACGTTCGGTTTTGGGCCACGATTCATCAAGCTTGCTGGTGGCGTGGCGCCGAGTTGGCTCAAGCCGCTGCCCTCCTTCAGCACCGACGAACTTCAAGACCAGTGGTCTGGCGGTGACTTTGTCGTGCAGGTCTCCGCCGAGGATCCGGTCGCGGTGTCTCACGCTGTCCGCGTATTGAGCAAGGACATTCGCAGCTTCGGGACCCTGCGATGGAGGCAAGACGGATTTCGGCACGCTGCCAGCACCGTCAAGACCGGCACCACCATGCGCAACTTGTTTGGGCAAGTTGATGGAACCGTCAATCCCATCCCTGGTACAAAAGAGTTCTCTGCGGCAGTCTGGGCCGATAAGGGCTGGTGGGCCGGCGGTACGAGTCTCGTATTGCGGCGCATCGCAATGGACCTCGACACCTGGGATCCTGTCAGCCGACTCGGTCGCGAGGAGGCGATGGGACGCCGGTTGAGTAACGGCGCGCCTCTTACCGGCACTAGAGAACACGACGAACCAGACCTCGAGGCGAAAGATGCCCTAGGGCTGGAAGTCATCGCGCCCTACGCGCACATCCGTCGGGCACAGACCGACGATCCCACCCAAGTGATCTTCCGCAGGCCTTACAACTATGACATCGCGCCGTCCGGAGATAGCACCTCCAACAGCGGACTTCTATTTGCTTCGTTCCAAGCCGATGTCGACCACCAGTTCGTGCCGATTCAGCAGCGACTAGCTGAACTCGACATGCTGAACGAGTGGACTACCGCCATTGGTTCGGCCGTCTTCGTGATCCCGCCCGGCTGCGAACCCGGTGGTTTTATCGGAGACTCGCTGCTCGGCTAATCACCGGGTACGTCAAGCAAAGTCGGACGCGCTGACGCCACCGCCACCGTCGGGTGGCTCGACGTCTCGGGCAGCAGGCGCAAACTTCGAATAGTGGCCCTGGAACACAACGTCGACCTTATTGACCGGTCCCGAACGGTTCTTGGCCACAATGATGTCGGCTTCGCCCGGGCGATTGGATTCACCTGCGCCCGCGGCGTCAGGACGGTGCAGCAGCATCACGATATCGGCGTCTTGTTCGATCGAGCCAGATTCACGCAACTGCGAAAGCTGCGGTGTCTTGTCTGTGCCCTGCTCGGAACCACGGTTCAACTGGCTGATCGCGATAACCGGGATCTCTAGTTCCTTGGCCAGCAACTTGATCTGGCGGCTGAACTCCGACACTTCGACTTGGCGGCTCTCGACGCGCTTGCCCGAGGTCATCAACTGGAGGTAGTCCAACACAATCAGATCAAGGCCGTGTTGCTTCTTGATCCGGCGAGCCTTGGAGCGAATCTCCGGCATCGTCATGTTGGGGCTATCGTCAATCACGATCGGGGCCGCGTGGACGTTGTTCATAGCCGCCGAGATCGCCGTCCACTCGCGGGTACCCATCGTGCCACCGCGCATATGGTTGATCGCCACGCGTGCTTCTGCGGAAAGCAAACGCATCGCTATTTCAGACGCGGTCATTTCCAAGGAGAAGAACGCCGCCGTCTTACCTTGGCGAATAGCCGCGTTGCGCACGATGTCCAGCCCGAGCGTCGACTTGCCCACACCAGGCCGTGCTGCAATGACGATCATTTGACCTGACTTGAAGCCCGTCGTGAGGCGGTCAAGTTCTGGGAAACCGGACATGATGCCTTGGACGTCTCCGGTACGGAGTTCGATTTGTTCAAGTTCGTCGATGGCCGAAGCCGCGACATCAAACAAGAGACGGTAATCCTCTTTATTGCTTGCGCCGTCCACGTCAAGTACGGCGGCTTGTGCAGCATCGACGATCTCGGCGACGTCGCCTTGCCCCGCTTGACCGAGCTGGGCAATGCGCTGGCCCACCGAAACCAGGCGCCGAAGGACAGCCTTCTCGTGAACGATATCGGCGTAGTAATCGACGTTCGCAGCAATCGACGTTCCCTGAACTAGGTCGTGTAAGTAGGCAGCGCCGCCAATTTTTCCGATGTCACCGCGCCGGGTTAGCTCCGCTGCGACAGTGATGGCATCAGCAGGCTCGCCGCGCGATGCCAAATCGCATATCACATCAAAGATGGTCTCGTGGGCGGGGCGGTAGAAATCGCGGCCCTCGAGCGCATCGGCGGCCGGGTCGATGGCATTCTTGCTCAACAGCATCGCACCAAGCACACTTTGCTCAGCAGCCATATCTTGGGGAGGGGCGAAGGCGCTACCGCCCGAGGAGTGTTCCATCGGTTCGGCAGGTTCGTAGAGGTCAGCGACGCTCAAGTCGGCTCCCTTCAAAGCCCGAGAATTCCAATCATGATTTCGTTTGCAACGCAATCTATCGGGTGCCACCGACAAGTGAGGCGGCTGCAGAATTTGCCTAAGAAAAACCTGCCGCTTCGGGCACCATGAATGACGATAGATGATCCGTTAGAGCCCCGTCTACTTTCAAGCCCAGCATGAGGGTCTGAACCTGTGGATAACCTGTGGGCAACGCCGACCTGACATGTGCACAGCCTGTGGAGATGCCTGTGGGTACGCGCATGTAACACAGATCACAGTGTCTCCTGACCTGCGGATACTCTGTTCACGCGCTGTGGATAAAATAAAAATATACCTCGTGTGAACCGATAAAGTTCTTCACAGGCTTCGGTGGATAAGTCGACAAAACGACCCTCCGAAGCGACCATCTATTGTGTACCCATGGGACGGACGGGGTTCAATCGAACTATCCTCGCTATTGCCGTCCCCGCTTTCGCTGCTTTGATCAGCGAACCGCTCATGTTGGCGGCCGATACCGCCATTGTCGGACGGCTTGGTCGCGCCGAGCTAGCCGCACTTGGCGCAAGTTCAACAGTGCTCTCGGGCCTCATCGGTTTGTGCATCTTTTTGGCCTACGGGAGCACAGCGCTGGTCTCACGACAGCAAGGTGCCGGCAAGCCCTCGGCCGCCATGTCCAGCGCGATGGGCGCAATCTGGCTCGCGGCTGGACTCGGCACCGCCCTAGCTGGGCTCGTGTACTTGGTCTCAGGTCCAGTCGCGGGGATCTTCTCGAGTTCGGACCTGGTCCACGAATTGGCACAGAGTTATCTCAAAGTCGCCGCGTTGAGCATACCTGCTGCGCTCATCGTGATGGCAACCACAGGGGCCCTACGCGGAGTCCTCGATCTGCGCACACCGCTCATCGTGATGATTTCCGCCAATGTCGTCAACGTCGGTGCAACCTTGGCTCTCGTCTTCACCTTTAACTTGGGCCTGCCTGGCGCGGCGTGGGGTCTCGTGCTTGCCCAATGGTCGGCCGCATTCTGGCTCCTCGGTGTCGTGGCCCGCCGCGCCGCTCACGTCGGAATCACCACCTGGCCGAATCTCCGCGCCGTCTTGGCCGCCGCCATTGACGGATTCGCCCTCATCATTCGCACCGCGACACTCCGCGCGGTATTCCTGATCGCAACCTGGCTGGCCTCCAATCTCGGAGACGCCTCTCTCGCGGCGCACCAAATTGCGATGACCGTTGTCATGGTGACGGCGTTTGCTTTGGATGCGATAGCGATCGCCGGCCAGACGCTCACAGGTCACGCGTTAGGCGCGGGCGAGTTCACGAGGACCCGAACCATCACGGCTCGACTTATCACCTGGGGTTGGGCCAGCGGCCTGCTCTTGGGCGGGATCATCGGCTTCGGATCAATAGCGATCCCCTCGATATTCAGCAGCGACCCCGCGATCCAGTCGCAGGCCACCCCGGCACTCATCGTGATCGCGATCGCGATGCCGATTTCCGGAGTCGTCTACGTGCTGGACGGGGTGCTGATCGGCGCTGGCGACGGCCGCTTCTTGGCGTGGGCCGGCGTATTCACTCTGGTCGCGTATATTCCGCTTGCCCTGCTGGTATCGGTGACCGGTGCCGGCTTTGTCTCAATCTGGATTGCGTACGCTGCCTTCATGCTGGCACGGTTCGTGACCTTGTGGTTGCGGCAACGAACAGACGACTGGCTCGTCCTTGGCGCACATAGCCGCTAGCTGCTCGCGAACGAGGACGACTCAGTCTCTCCAATAGCCGGTCGCGTCTAAAAGGTCCTTAGGGACTCCGCGTTCGGTCGAAACAAACTGCCGGATCCGGCGAACCGCGCCCGCTTCTCCTGCGACCCACACGAAGACGTCTCCTTCGGGCCAAGCCACCTGTTCGACGGTGTGGACCCAAGCGTCTCTCCCGTGAACCCACACCACTCGGCCACACGACGGCGCCGATAGGTTCACAATGCTTTCGGGTGTGGGGACCTCGACGATGATCGTGGTCTCAGTGGTTCGTTCTTCCGGCCATTCGTCAAGTAGGCGGCCGATGGCCGGTAACGCCGTTTCGTCGGCAAGCAGGATCGCCGCATCAATGTCTTCAGGCCAGAGCGAGGACCGAGTTGGGCCGACGATCCAGGTGAGCGAACCCGGTGCAACTGTTTCGACCCACGTGGAGGCAAATCCATGACCGTGTCGGACGAACTCGAGATCAAGCTCGGTCGCCGAGGCTGCACGCGGCGTGTAGTCTTTCGCGATCGGTCGACCGCCTGCGGCTCCCCATTCAAGTCGATCTGGCCCCTGCACCGGCAACGGCGGACGGTCTTCGCCATCGAACGGCACGAGGACTTTCACCGAATCGTCGAAACCTTCACTTCGAAAGGCAGCAGCGATGCCGCCCTCGACCTCGAACTCAGCCAAAGCTGAACCAGTCAACGTGATGCGACGCAGTGTTGGCGTCACATCAACGACACGCGACACCGTGAGTTCTCGTAAAACTGCGGGCCAATGCTGGACAGTTCGTCTGGTTCTTGCCACGCTACTTCTCCTGAGAGTCCTTGTGCCAAGCCACCTTCGTCCAGTCGAGTTGCTCGAACTGTGTCGGCCCGAAATTCACGACTCCGTCGCGCACCACCCAAGCTGCGGGGATCACAACCAATGGAATGACCGAAGCCTGATTCGCCACAATGGTCTCGAGGGTCTCACTGGCTTCGCTTCGCTTATCTGGATCGAGTTGCGTCAGAACTGCCGAGAATGCTTTAGCAGTCTCTTTCGACTCCTTACCCGTGAAATTCTGAGGGCTATCACGCGGAGTGAACCACAGGCGACTTTGTGAAACATTGAACGCCGAACCACGGCGCGTGAACGTCACGAGATCGAAATCCAGAGGGATGACGCGCTTTTCGTAGAACGTGTCGGCAGCGACAACTTCCGTCTTGACCGTTATCCCGATCTCGGCCAGTTGTTTGGTGATCAATTCCGCTCGCCGCTTTGCGGGCTCTTGCTTCTCGGGGATTGGAAGAACCAATTCCAATTGCTTCTTGTCTTTGACGGCCTTGCCATCAGCGTCTTTCCACCCCGCCTGATCCAACAGGTTTCGTGCTGCTTCGAGATCGCGCTTTGTGCCCACGGCGTGATGCCCCACTTGACCGGGCATGGTGACGACCGTGTCTAACGGGGGACCTGCTCGACCGAGTTCGACCTTCTGATCCTCAGCAAATGCTTTCCGATCAACTGCCAGGGCAACTGCCTGACGGACCTTCGCATCCTCTAACGGCCCGCGCCCGCCGTTTAGAGTGATTTGGCTCCAGTAACTACTCGCAGCAACTCGCACTTCCGCGCCGGAAGGCAGGGACTTTTTGTCTAAGTGTCTGAGTGGAGCCATGTCCAGTTCGCCGAGTTCGAACGCCTGAGCCAAGACATCAGGTTCGGCAAACCTCCAAACGATTTCGGACAGTGGCGGCTTCGTTCCCCACCAACGCGGATTGCGTTCCAGCCGGATGGTGTTGGTCTCTGTCGAAATGAGCGCGACTTTGAACGGGCCATTTGAGGGGATGGCTTGGGTTTGAAAGCCGGAATTAAAAGTGTCTTGAGAGGTGGTAATCGCTGCTGGCAGTGCCGGATAGATCACGGCAGGCCAATCCGCATTGACACGTTTGAACTTCACTTGGTACTTCAGATCTGATGTGACATCGACCGAATCAATATCAGACATTGCCGGATGAGCATCGCCGCTGAAGCGCGAATCTTTCATCGCTTTAACAAAGGCGACCATATCCTTCGACCGAATCGGCGTGCCGCCTTCCCAGACGGCTTTCGGTTCGAGTTCAACCTCAATCACCAAGGGCTTGCGGTCCACGATCGACACGCTCTTGGCGTAGTCCTTGTCGACTTCCCATGACCCGTCAGCCAGCACGCGAACGGCCGAGCCCATCGTGGGGGCAAGAATCCGGGGCGCATCGCTATTGCTGCCGTCGGTATGCAGCGGATTGAAATTGGCCGGCAGGTATTCCGCGCCCAGTGTCAAGGTACCGCCGTCAGCCAGATCCTGAGACTCTGCCGCAACGTAGTCAGCCAACGGAAGTTCGCCTTGCTCCTCCGAACCACCGAGAAGCGAACAGGCGGAAAGCACCAGCGCGAGACTGGTGAGAAAAGCAAAACGCCGAGCCCCTCTAAAGAGGCTCGGCGAAATGCGAATCATTTGGCTGCGACGACGTTCAAGGCAACCTGGGCTTGCACCTCTGGGTGTACCTTGACGCTGACTTTGTGTGCACCAAGCGCCTTGATGGGGTTACCCACCTCGATGCGACGCTTGTCCACGTCGACTCCTGCAGTTGCAAGAGCGGCAGCGATATCGGAAACAGTGACAGCACCGAACAGGCGTCCGCCTGGGCCTGCAACAACTGGGACGTTGATTGCCTTGGCTTCAAGGTTGCCCTTGATGGACTGTGCTGTTTCCAGATCGTGAACAGCGCGCGAATTGCGTGCTGCCTTGATCGAGTCAACTTGCTTCTCTGCGCCCTTGCTCCACCGGATGGCGAAGTTGCGTGGCAGCAGGAAGTTACGTCCGTAGCCGTCCTTGACCTCGACGATATCGCCGGGCGAGCCAAGGTTGGATACTTCGTGCGTGAGAATGAGCTTCATGGTGATTCCCTTTCTCAGCGTCCGCTGGACGTGTAGGGGAGCAATGCCATTTCGCGGGCATTCTTGATTGCCTTAGCGATTTGACGCTGTTCCTGTACGGAGACACCCGTCACTCGACGAGCGCGGATCTTGCCGCGGTCCGAGATGAACTTGCGCAAAAGCGCAGTGTCTTTGTAATCGATGGTTGTTACGCCGGCAGCAGCAAGAGGGTTGCCCTTCTTGGTTGGCTTCCGAACAATGGGTTTAGCCATAATGGTGTTCCTTTAGATCTTTCGTGAGGTATGTCAGAAGGGAGTCGAGCCCGAAGACGGTGCTCCCATATCCCATGCACTCGCGCCTTGGCCGCCGGCGTTGCCGGACTGACCGAATCCGCCTGCATCAGCAACTGGAGCTGCTCCACCTGGCTGGCCGCCACCGAATCCACCCGCATCTGAGCGAGCAACGCGAGTGACTTGGGCCGTGGCGAACCGGAGCGAAGGGCCAACTTCTTCAACGTTGAGTTCAACGCTGGTTCCCTTGGAACCATCTTGACGCTCAAAGTTGCGTACCCGAAGTGCACCCGTCACGATCACGCGCTGACCCTTTTGCAAGGAGCCTGCGACGTTCTCAGCCAACTGACGCCATGCGGCGCAACGCAAAAAGAGCGTGTCGCTCTCTTTCCATTCGTTGGTCTGACGATCAAAGGTGCGGGTATTGGACACAACCGTAAAGTTGGCCACTGCCGCGCCTGATGGGGTGAACTTCAATTCCGGATCATCCGTCAAGTTTCCTACGACGGTGATGATTGTTTCGCCTGCCATGTGTAAAGCCTTTCGAACCGATGCTGAGGACTAAGGTCGAGTGTTCCTCACCTGACTGACAAAAGCGAGCGATTGTCCACAGGTTGAGGGGGGCCAGGATCAGCGTGCGTCTGGGCGCGTGACCTTAGTACGGACAATCGATTCGTTCAAAGTGAACTGACGATCGAGTTCCTTCACCGAATCCGGTGCGGCCGTGACGTCGAGAAGTGCGTAAATGCCTTCGTTCTTTTTGTTGATTTCGTAGGCAAGACGACGCTTTCCCCACACATCGACGTTATCAACAGTTCCGCCATCTTGGCGAATAACGTTGAGGTAGGTGTCGAGGCTTGGTGCGACAGTACGTTCATCGAGATCTGGGTCAAGAATGACCATGATTTCGTATTTGCGCAGTGACACTGCGATCTCCTTTGGACTAAGCGGTGACGGACTTTCCGCCACAGGAGGTGGCTGCCCATTCGGGCAACCGTGAAATTCTAACAGAAACCCCCAACGCCTAAGAAATTCCGGCGTCGGGGGCTCCGTTTACTTTCAGGCTCTACTCGATCGCAATCGCGTCGAGAATGTTGAGTTTCGCTGCCCGACGTGCCGGGAACACCGCCGCCAGAATCCCAACCAGTGCGGCAACCACAAGGAATATCGCCAACTGCATCACCGGAATCGACAGCACGGTGATTCCCGTATCAGCGAACGTGCGTTGTAACGCGACGCCGAACAGTACGCCAGCCGCGATACCCAAGACTGCGCCCAGTACCGCGATCGCGATGGATTCAAGCGTCACCATTCGTCGCAACTGACCACGTTCGAGTCCGACGGCTCGCAGCAGGCCAAGTTCTCGCGTTCGCTCGATCACGCTCAACGCCAACGTGTTGATGATGCCCAGGATGGCGATCACGATGGCCAAGCCAAGCAGCGCATAAATCAGGTTCAACAACGTGTTGACCTGGGCCCGCTGGGCCTCAGCAAAGCTCTCCTTGTCTTGCACCACGACGCTCGGGTTATCAGCGGTGACTCGCTCGATAGCCGCGCGCGTGGTCTGGAACCCGGCAGTCTCCTTCTTATTGACCGCAATCGTCGAGTCGGCTCGTTTGATTCCGGCCGCGTCAACGGTCGAGAAAGGCACGAGGGCCTGCCCCAAGGAACCGACGTCGGCGTACACACCCGAGACGGTCGCCTGCTGCGAACCCGAACCGAAGCCCAACTCGACCTCGTTGCCTACCTTGATCCCGAGGTTATCGGCCGTGGACTCCGAGAACGCAATAGCGCCCTTCTCGATCGGCGCGCCGCCCGCAACGTACTTGATCGTGAAGACTTCGGCCCATGCTTCTGGATCCGCTGCCGAGGCGTACACGGGCGAATCTCGGACCGTGAATCCCACGATCTGCGAAGACGTCGCGGTGGCGACACCCGGCAGTTCACCGATCTCTCTCACGAGTTCAGTGGAAATCGGCATCCCCATCGGGTTGCGCACCACGAAGTCCGTCGTGAATTGTTCGTCAACCGTGTCGTCAATCGAGGCGTTCACAGAGGCGCCAAGGATCGCCATCGTTGTGACGAGTGCCAAGCCGATCGTGAGCGCCGACGCGGTGGCTGAAGTTCGACGCGGATTGCGCAACGAGTTCTGCTCCGCGAGCCTGCCGATGAATCCGAACATGCTCCGAAACGCCTTGCCCAACCCGAGCAGCACCGGAATCGACGTGACCACACTCGTGGCGACCACTGCGAGCAGCATGGCAATAATGCCGCCGCCAACCCACCACCCTGGTTTGGGCACGTCTGTCCACAACGCGATTCCCATCAGCGACAAACCGGCAACAGCCAAGAGACTGCCAACTCCAACGCGCCAGTGCACCGCGCCTTCGCTCATCGCTTGGTCGTCACGCATAGCCGCGATCGGAGGCACTTTGGACGCTCGATGCGCCGGCACGTATGCGGCAAACAAGGTCACAACCAGACCAACAACGAGAGACACGATGACGGTCCGAGGTAGGAACGCCAGCGCCGTTCCGCTGAGGTCAATTCCGAGGTAACCCAATCCGGCCTTGAGGGCACCCGCCAAGCCGAAACCAAAGAGCAATCCCAAAATCGAACCGATGAGTCCCACAACAAACGCTTCAATCAACACAGCTGTTCGCACTTGTGTGCGTTCGGCGCCGATGGCACGCAGCAAGGCCAGCTCGCTGCTGCGCTGAGCTACCAACATCGAGAACGTGTTGACGATCAAGAACGAACCCACGACGAGGGAAATCCCTGCGAAGACGAGTAAGAATGTATTGAGGAAGCCGAGAACCTGATCGAAGGTCGACTTGGTTTCTTCAGCCAGTTTGGTGCCCGAAACCGCTTCGATCCCTTCGGGGAGCACCTGCTGAACGCGTTTAGCGAGCACCGCCTCAGAAACACTTTGTTCGCGCTGAATCGACACGCTGTTGAAGGCGTCTTCGCCTGACAAGAACATCTTTTGTGCAGTCTCAACGTCGAAGAGCACCAAGGTCGCACCAGCGAGACTGCCGCCACCGAACTCGAAGGTTCCTGTGAGCTTTGCTTTGACGATGGGCGGGTTCCCCGCCGTGGCCAGTTTGACCGTGTCGCCAACCTTGTATCCCGCCGCGGCCGCGGAGCGCTCGTCAAGAGCAATCTCGCCCTCTTTGAGTGGCTCACGGCCCGCCGTCAACGACATGAACGGATCGCCAACGGTGTTGACCGAATCGTCGGCGCTGAAAGCGAGCGTGGGTGCACCAGTCGTGCTCAGCAAGCGGTTCTCTTTAGTGATGACCATGATGCCCGAACCCTGGACGCTGCCGACCGCGGACTTCACTCCGTCGACGGCAGCAATGTCTTTCACCACCGAGGCCGGGATCTTGCGGTCGTCCATGTTCATAGACGCGGCTATTTGATCCGAGTCGTCCTGGGCCGGACGCACGTTCACATCAGAAACCGTGCCGTAGGCGATCTTGTCAAAGCTACTGGCCATCGTGTCCGTGAAGACGAATGATCCAGCCACGAAGCCAACGCCCAAAACGATCGCGAAGGCGCTCAACAGCAGTCTGACCTTGCGCGCGGCAAGGTTCTTCAACGTGAGTTTCAGCATTACAGTGCGCTAGCGCTTAGGTGCTGCAGCTCCGCCATCTTCGCGAGTACCGACTCAGCTGTCGGCTCTCGCAATTCGGTCACGATCTTGCCGTCCGCCAAAAAAACCACCCGGTCGGTGTAGGAG
>JAAZCT010000181.1 GCA_012513165.1 Actinomycetales bacterium | reverse complement strand
GGCGGCCGGTTGCTGGCGAGACCGAGAACTTCTTGGCTACGATCGCGCCGGTAACGTCTCGCTGTTGCGTGAGCTGTTTGGTGATCCAGACGTCCATCTCGTCGACGTCGGCCGGCGGCGTGCTGAGTTGGGCCGCTTGGGAAGATTTGCTGGTGATTCGTTGGTTAACTGACCGGATTTCTTGCTTCTTGTTTACGGCAGGGCTGTTGTCCACGTCTTGGCCGGCCGTTTTCTTCTGTTCAGGTGTTGAGGTCCGGCGGGCCGTGTTTGGCATCACCAGCACAAAGAGGTGGCTAGCGAGCAAGAGTGCGACTGCGGGGACCGCGCTCACCATTGCGGCTACGCCTATACCCAATGTGGAGGAAGCGTGCGCTTGAGCGTGTAGTGCGTTGCCGATCACGCTGATGGTGCCAAAACAGAGCAGGGTTGCCCATGGATACCAGGCCACGCGCCACCCACGTCCGCTCATTATTACGGCGCTCACGGTTGCAACGATGATGAAGCCATCGACGACGAGCGGCCATAGGAATGTGAGTTCTTGGCGGATGCCGGCCAACTCGGCGAGTGAGCGCAGCGCATCGAAGCTGAGCGTGAATGCTCCGACTGCCAATAGGCCTACTCCGATTGCGAGCAGGGAAACAATTCGCCGGTTGACTCGAGTCGGTGCGTGAGCGATTGCGTGCACGGCGCTCCTATCTTCGGAAACTGTGTGAGCGTGAGGTTCACTAAGGAATGCGCACTCGTGCGCATGCTCATTGAGCGCTGGGGTGAGCGCCCCGTGAGCGCGCCAGGCAACGGTGTTGCCAGGCGCGAGGTTGCCCACCTGATGGACGGATTCCAGCTATCTGAGGGCTTCCACCGCCCACACGTGGACAACCTCAAAGGTGCGCGTTCGAGGAACACACCCCAGCGCGAAGTACGACAACAACACGGTCGCGAATCGACACATTCGCTCAAGCCGGATCTTCCACAGATCCGCACAAACCAAAGACAAAGTCGCCGACAACATCGACGACACCACAAGCCAACGGACTATCCGATGCCGACCATCGAATAGTCGAGGGCACCTCTGGCATCGCACTACGTGAGTTCCACGGGTAATCCTGCGTAGGAGTGCGCATTACTTAGCAATGCGCACTCGACTTGTCTGGGGGGGGATGTAGGTGATGGCTCACCTTATTTGCTCTCGTGGCTCGGTGCAGCCACCTCGCGGTACTGGTTGGAGCCCGTCGTGAACGGACTCTTCGGCGTGTGTAGTTCGAGCGACTGTCGGAAACCGTTTCTTCCGCAGACACTAGGTGCGCGGTTCTGCAGTTCAGCGTGTGCCCAACGTGAGCGTGCACGACGACTACGTGATCAGGCGAGCGTGACCAGTAAGCATGCACCGCGTGGTTGTGCGCAGTGCATGGAGCGTGAGCGGGTGGACGGTCAGCCGCGCGAGCGATGTGCGCAGTGTGGGGTGTGGTTCTCGCAGACGCGTTCGGACCAGAAGTTTTGTTGCAAGGCGTGTCGGTTCAAGTTGCACGCTCAAAGTCGCGGTGAGCGGTTGCTCGCCTGTGGGCGGTGTGGGCGTGGTTTTTGGTCGCGCCGTCGAGGACACATTTATTGCAGTGACTCATGTCGAGTTTGGGCATGGAAGGAGCGTGGTTAAGACGTGGTGGTTTCGGTGAAGCAAATGTATGCAGGCGATGGGTATGCGTATCTCTTGCGTACGACTGCTGATGCTCAGGGCGGGGTTCTCGCGGTGAGTCACATGACGGCCTATTACACCGAGGAGGGCACTCCCCCAGGCCAATGGTTGGGGTCAGGTATCGACGGGCTTGCCGGTGACATGGCGGTGGGCGATGTGGTGACTGTGGAACAAATGGATGCGCTCTACAAGCAGGGTGTTGATCCTGTGACGGGTGAAAAGTTGGGGCAGGGGTTTAAAAGGCAAGCCAGTTTGGAGCAACGCATTGCTCGACGGGTCAACTTGATTCCGAAGAGAGTCACCGGTGATGCTCGTGAACAGCTGATCTCAAAGATTCGCGAGGAAGAGTCTTCGCGCAAGGTGTCGAAGGCTGTCTCTGGTTTTGATTTCACGTTCAGTCCGGTGAAGAGTGTTTCGGCGTTATGGGCTGTCGCCGATTGCGGGGTGCGTGAACAGATTTATGAAGCGCACCGGGCCGCGTTGGCCGACGTGATCGACACTATGGAACGGCGTGTAGT
>JAAZCT010000180.1 GCA_012513165.1 Actinomycetales bacterium | reverse complement strand
CTGTAGCTCTTCTCGCTCACAACTGGCGCAATGATGACGTCGCGATTGAAGGTTCCGATGCTCACTTGCCGGCCTCCTCTGTCTTCGCTTTGCTCAACTTGATGGTTTCGCCACCCTCGACAGCGCGGGATGCAACAAATGCATCGAACGCGTTCTGGATGAAGATCAAATCGTCTGCGCGGATGACGTCGTAGGTGTTGAGCTGATCGAAAGTGATGATCTCAACAAGTTCGGCGTTACGCAGGCTCTTGAAAGTGACGTTGTCGGATGGATCCACAACCACGAGGACGCGACGGCGAGCCGTAAGTTCGCGAACAGCCGCAATAGCGGTCTTGGTTGATGGGTTCTCACCAGCAAGGCTGGCAACAACGTGGATACGCCCGGACTGTGCGCGATCCGTGAGTGCGCCGCGAAGTGCGGCAGCCTTCATCTTTTTAGGCGTGCGCTGATCATAAGAACGTGGCGTAGGCCCGTGAACGATGCCACCACCGGCGTACTGAGGTGCGCGAATCGAGCCCTGACGAGCGCGACCGGTTCCCTTCTGGCGGTATGGCTTCCTGCCGCCACCGGAGACTTCGCCACGCGACTTAACGGAGTGGGTTCCCTGGCGAGCAGCAGCGAGCTGTGCGGTAACGACCTGGTGAATCAACGGAATGCTGATTCGAGCGTCGAAGATTTCGACGGGCAGGTCAACGTCAATTGTCTTAACCATGACGTCAGGCTCCCTTCGCTGCGTTGCGGATCACAACAAGAGCACCCTTGGGGCCAGGTACGGCGCCCTTGACAAGGATGACGCCCTTGTCGGTGTCTACTGCGTGAACCGTGAGGTTCTGGGTGGTGACCGTGTCGGTTCCCATGTGGCCAGCCATACGGAGGCCCTTGAAAACGCGGCCCGGAGTGTCGCAGCCACCGATCGAGCCTGGCTTACGGTGGTTACGGTGCGCACCGTGCGATGCAGGTGCACCGCCGAATCCGTGACGCTTCATAACACCTGCGAAGCCCTTACCCTTGCTGGTGGCGGTCACATCGACCTTGTCGCCAGCGGCAAAGATATCGGGGCTGATTTCCTGGCCAAGCGTGTATTCGGCTACCAGTTCGGTGCGAATCTCAACCAAATGACGGCGTGGTGGGACGCCGGCCTTATCAAAGTGTCCAGCCTTTGGCTTGTTCACTTTGCGACCGTCGATTTCACCAAAGCCGAGCTGGATGGCGCTGTAGCCGTCAGTCTCGCGGGTGCGGATCTGGGTAACGACGTTGGTGTCGGCTGCCAAAACGGTAACCGGCACGACGCGTCCTTCGGCATCCCAAACTTGGGTCATGCCGAGTTTGCGACCAAGGAGGCCGCGGGCAGTGAGTGTGCTGCTCATGATGTGCGTACTCCCCTCAGAGCTTGATCTCGATGTCGACACCAGCCGGCAGGTCGAGGCGCATGAGCGAATCGACTGTCTTCGGCGTGGGATCGATAATGTCAATGAGACGCTTGTGCGTGCGCATTTCGAAGTGCTCGCGGCTGTCTTTGTACTTGTGCGGCGAACGGATCACACAGAACACGTTCTTTTCCGTGGGCAATGGCACAGGGCCAGCCACACGCGCCCCGGTACGGGTAACGGTGTCGACGATCTTTTTCGCCGAAGAGTCAATGACCTCGTGGTCGTAGGCCTTGAGCCGGATACGGATTTTCTGTCCCGCCATGCTCTCGCTCGTCCTTTACGTTTCGGTTTCGCTTCACTGAACCCCAGGTCGGGAGTCAGTCATTGCTCCCAATCGCACCCCGAGGTCGGGCGTGTCGCGCCGCTAGCGCAAAAGTCACACACAGATCTCGAATTAGGTGGTTGGACCGGCTCCGGGCAATCAAAAGATTGACACCGGTTGGCCGGACAACATGTTCTCGGGTTCGGTGTCTGCGTTGAGCTTGGTGTGAGATTCCAAACCGCAGTCACCACCGCGATCATGCCGGGGCAACCTGTCTATTCTGACAGATGCACTCCGACACTTGCAAATCGGGTCTTAGGTGACGTGCCCCACAACGTAGTTTCGGCGCTAATTGTGGGTTTTTGTCTCGGATTCCCGGTGGCTGATCGGTTCAAACTGGAACGTTGAGTGCTCGACATCGAAATGCTCGCTCAGGCAGGCATCCAGGTGATCAAGAATTTGGTGCGCCTGCGCCATGGTTGTGATGCGCTCGTCGACCACCACGTGGGCGCTCAGTACTGGCAGTTGGGACGTGAGCGTCCACACGTGCAAGTCGTGAACATCTACGACACCGTGCACTCCAACGATGTGTCCGCGAAGTTTATTTACATCCATCCCCTTCGGCGTAGCCTGCAGGAGAACATCGCCCACTTCACGGAGCAAAGTAATCGCTCTGGGCAAAATCAATCCCGCGATCACCAACGAAGCGACCGGGTCAAGGATGTACCAACCTTTCAGCAAGATCGCTGTTGCCGACACGAGCACCGCCACAGAACCCAAGGCATCGCCCACTACTTCCATGTAGGCGCCCCTCATGTTGAGACTCTCCCCCGCACCTTTTCGGAGAAGCAGCAATCCTGCGACGTTGACGGCTAGCCCTATCGCGCCTGCGCCAAGCACCAACGGCGTATCAATCTCGGGCGGATCAGACAGGCGCCCGATGGCAGAAACAACGATGCCGATGCAGAGACCCAGCAACATCAGTCCGTTCGCGCCGGCCGCGAGTATCTCGCTGCGATGCAAACCGAACGTGCGCCGGTCGCTGCTGGGCAGTTGCGCGAGTGTCGAGGCGATGAGAGCTATCAACAACCCGGTTGAATCGCTCAGCACGTGGACCGCATCGGACAGGAGTGCGAGACTGCCCGTGATGAGGCCAACAACCAGTTGAAGTATAAAAACCGAAAGCGAAAGCGCCAAAACGATGGCTAAGCGCCCGCGATGGTTGGTTCCGTGTGAATGATCATGGCCCACGCCCGAAGCCTACCCGCCCCGACGAACGCGTCGCCACGTTCGCTATGTCACGCAAACGGCCTCAGATGGCCAGTCTGCAACTAGCATTGAGAATATTCACGTACGCGGAAACACCAATCTCGATAGGGAAACGCATGGACCTCTTTGAACAAGAACACGAACAGCGCATGTCTCGCGAAGCGGCTGCAGCCAAGCTCCGTGCACTCGCAGACGCACTTTCACAGCACAACTCGCTCGAGTTCGAACGCAACGGCAAACAGATCACCATCAGCGTCGCTGACGAAGTGGATTTCTCACTCGAGATCGAGGTCGGCGAGAAAAACGAACTGGAAATTGAACTGAAGTGGTAGCCCTACGCGCCCAAACAATTCTCTAGTGGTTCCCACCTCTTGGACATACAACAAGGCCCTCAGACAAATGTCTGAGGGCCTTGTTGGTTAGTGCGAAGTTAGATCACTTGTTGATCTTGGTGACGCGGCCAGCGCCAACCGTGCGGCCACCTTCGCGGATAGCGAAGCGCAAGCCTTCTTCCATGGCGATCGGCTGGATCAGCGTCACGCTCATTTCAGTGTTATCGCCTGGCATGACCATTTCGACGCCGTCTGGCAGCGACACAACACCGGTAACGTCGGTGGTGCGGAAGTAGAACTGCGGACGGTAGTTGTCGAAGAATGGCGTGTGACGGCCGCCCTCATCCTTGGACAGGATGTAGACCTGGCCTTCGAACTCCGTGTGAGGAGTCGTGGTGCCTGGTTGGATAACAACCATGCCGCGCTCAACATCTTCGCGCTTGGTGCCACGAAGCAAGAGACCGACGTTTTCGCCAGCTTCACCTTCGTCGAGCAACTTGCGGAACATTTCAATGCCGGTGACAGTGGTGGTCTGCTT
>JAAZCT010000179.1 GCA_012513165.1 Actinomycetales bacterium | reverse complement strand
GACTGTCACCGCAGACCTGCGGATCGCGCGTGGGCTGGACTACTACACAGGCACAGTCTTCGAAACTCGTATGACCGGCTACGAATCCTTGGGTTCGGTATGTTCGGGCGGCCGTTACGACCAACTCGCTTCTAGCGGCAAACGCACCTATCCAGGCGTGGGGATTTCCCTGGGCGTCTCGCGGTTGCTCGCGCCGTTGATCGCCGCCGGACTCACCACGAGTCGGCCGGTGCCGTCCGCGGTCTACATCGCAGTGGACGACGAAGCTTCGCGCGCCGCGAGCGACCTCATCGCACAAAAACTGCGTTCTCGTGGTGTGCCGTGCGAGGTGGCGGCCTCGGCAAGTAAATTTGGTAAGCAGATTCGTTCGGCTGAACGACGCGGCATCCCGTTCGTGTGGTTCCCGGCCGATAACGAAGTGAAAGACATTCGCACTGGAGCCCAAGAGGCGGCCGACCCCGACACTTGGCTGCCACCCGCAAACGACTTGCACCCGCAAGTCATCACGAAGGAGACACAAGCGTGATCCGCACTCATGATGCAGGCACTCTCACCGCAGCAAACTTAGGCGAAACGGTGGTGCTCGCCGGTTGGGTGGGGCGTCGTCGCGACCATGGTGGCGTTGCGTTCATCGACTTGCGTGAAGCCTCCGGTGTGGTTCAAGTGGTGGTGCGTGAAGACGTAGCCCCCCAACTACGTTCTGAGTTCTGCATCAAGGTGACCGGCACGGTAGAGCGCCGGCCCGAAGGCAACGAGAACACCGCGATCGTCACGGGCGAGATCGAAATCATCGCCTCAGACGTAGAGATCCTGAACTCGGCCGACCCTTTGCCGTTCCCGATCGACGATCACGTCGATGTGGGTGAAGAAGTGCGGCTCAAGCACCGTTATCTTGACTTGCGGCGTAGCGGTCCCGCAGAGGCTATCCGTCTTCGGTCGAAGGCCAACGCTGCCGCGCGCTCGGTTTTGGAAAACCACAGCTTCGTCGAGATTGAAACCCCGACACTCACGCGCTCCACCCCGGAAGGTGCCCGCGACTTCGTGGTACCCGCACGTTTGCGTCCAGGTTCTTGGTACGCGTTGCCCCAGAGTCCGCAGTTGTTCAAGCAGTTGCTGATGGTCGGCGGTATGGAACGCTACTACCAGATCGCGCGCTGCTACCGCGATGAAGATTTCCGTGCGGACCGCCAACCAGAGTTCACGCAGCTTGATATCGAAATGAGTTTCGTCGATCAAGACGACGTCATCGCTTTGGGCGAAGAAATTCTGACAGGCCTGTGGCGTCTGATCGGCCACGAGATTAGCACCCCGATTCCTCGCATGACATATGCCGAAGCGATGCGTCGTTACGGTTCGGACAAACCAGATTTGCGTGTCGATCTGGAACTGATCGAGTGCACCGAGTTCTTCAAAGACACTCCGTTCCGCGTGTTCCAAGCGCCGTATGTGGGCGCGGTCGTGATGGCCGGTGGAGCGAGCCAAGCGCGTCGCCAACTTGATGCGTGGCAGGAATGGGCCAAGCAACGGGGAGCCAAGGGTCTCGCGTATGTGCTCGTCGGTGAAGATGGCGAACTGGGTGGGCCTGTGGCCAAGAACCTCTCCGAGGCGGAACGTGCTGGACTGGTGGCTCACGTGGGCGCTAAGCCAGGCGATTGCGTCTTCTTCGGGGCAGGGCCAGTGAAATCCACTCGTGGGCTGCTCGGTGCTGCACGCCTAGAGATTGCGCGCAAGCTCGAACTGATTGACGAATCGGCTTGGAGTTTCGTGTGGATCGTCGACGCCCCGCTATTCGAGCCTGCTAGCGAGGCTGAAGAGGCCGGCGATGTAGCAGTCGGTTCTGGCGCTTGGACGGCCGTGCACCACGCGTTCACGTCGCCGAAAGACCTTGAGACGTTCGATACCAATCCGGGCGAAGCGCTCGCGTGGGCCTACGACATCGTCTGCAACGGTAACGAAATCGGCGGCGGCTCGATCCGTGTGCATCAGCAAGACGTGCAAAAGCGCATCTTTGCGATGATGGGCATCGGGGAAGAAGACGCCCAAGCGAAGTTCGGCTTCCTGCTCGCCGCGTTCAAGTTTGGCGCACCCCCGCACGGTGGTATTGCCTTCGGGTGGGACCGGATCTGTTCGCTGCTTTCCGGCGTAGATTCTATCCGCGACGTGATCGCCTTCCCGAAGTCTGGCGGCGGCTACGATCCGCTCACAGCAGCTCCAGCGCCCATCACCGACCAGCAACGAAAAGAAGCTGGGATTGACGCCAAACCGGAGCCAAAAGAGGGCTAAGATCTAACGCGCGCCTCATTTCAGGCGTGAGTTTTCACCACACACTAGGGGGACCCATTAGTAATCAGCCTGTCAACACAGCACCGGTCGCGCCGGAGGGCGGGGGCAAAGCCAAGCGCGTGCTGTGGATGTTGCTAGTGCCAGTTGTGCTGCTCGCGATTGGCGTCGGAATCGCCTATTTTGTCGATGCGAAGCGCGATCCCAAGCCAGTGGCTAACATCTCCGGTGCGGGCCTCATCCGGGTCAACGCACTGGACAGCGCTGCGGAGAGTCAATCGCTGAATTTCGACGATCTGGCTAATCTCGAGCGGGTCCTGGCTGACCTCGATATTGATTCGGCGACTGTCACGCCCCGTTTCGCACTGCCACACGGCGTGATTGACGGTCAAGGCGAGATCGTACGCATCATCGGTATTGACGCAGACGCTGCCGAACTCGTTGGGCTCGACGCGATGAAAGACAATGTTGCTTACTCCGTGGGCGGCAAGTCTGAAAACGTCGCTGTGGAAGTTCGAGTCATCACCGAAATGACTGACGAAGGCATCACAAGTGACCGCGGCGAGAAACTTCATCTCGATCGTGAGCCGGGCGTCGACAAAGCGCTTTTAGAAACACTCGCTGGCGACGCCCCGGGCGACACGTGGGTAGTCTCGCTTCCCACCTTTTGGAAGTTCGCTGAAACCACGTTCGATACCGACCAAGCCGACATCATAAAGAAGGCAAACTCCGATGATCTTGGGTTTGTTCAGTTGATTGACGAAGTCCTCATCAGCGTGCAGAACGCCGAAGACCTCGAAACCGTGCAGAAAGCCGTTAAAGAGGCTGGCTACAAAATGGAAGAGATCTCCGTAACCATCGGCGACTAATCAAACGCGCGAGCCAGTCACGTCTAGCTCGAGCCTTCTGATCGGGTTCGGGCTAGAGGTGAAGCTCCAGCGGGGTGTCGGGGCAGCGCAGCAGCGAGTGTTCCGGTGAAGACGCCAAGGATGATTCCGGCAACAGCGGATACGAGAACTGTGGCTAAGACGAAACCCGCAAAGGAAACGATGGGCGAATCAGTCAGAAATGTTTGCAGCACCATGCGGACAACATTGGCTGCGACGAGCGCCAATGTGGTGGTCAGCAGGGTGGTTCCGAACGCGCGCAAGCGGCGGGGATTCGGCCTCCGCTTCTGGGCTGCGAGCAAATGCGCGTGCGCCGTTGCGATCAGCACAATGACTCCTACAGTGTCGATTGCCCAATAAATCCAGGTTGATTGACCCATCGGAGTCAATCGAAGGGGCGGAACTAGAGTCGGGGTGCCGACAGCAGGGAACAAGGCTGGTAGCGGGTTCGCGGTGTAAACCGGGATAGTTACAAACGCTAGCCCTGCAATCACGCATAGGCCCAGTAAGGTACTGAGAATCCATCGTTGGTGTTGAGCGACCGACATGGTTGTCATGCTAGCCGTGAGCGGCTGTGGTTGAGGAGACAAATGACCGTGAAAAGACGGTGGATCTGGGCGCCGATCGCAATCCTGGTGATCGTCGGCGCCATTTTCGCTGGTATGCGCACTCAAGCCCCAGAGGCGGCCAGCGGTTTCATTACTGATTCAGACGGTCGGGCGATCATCGCCCATGGATTCAATACCGCTAATTCAGCCAAGAGCACGGATGACGGCTTGCCTCTGTTCGACGAGGCAGACCTAGCGCGCGAACAGGCCGACATGGGCACAAATTTCGTCCGGTTCCTGATCTCGTGGCGAGCAGTTGAGCCCAGCCCGGGCGTCTACGACACGAAGTATCTTGATCAGGTGGCGGAGCGCGTCTCGTGGTACGAGAAACGCGGCTACCGAGTGATGCTTGATATGCATCAGGATCTCTGGGGCGTTGGGGTCCGTGCCAAGGGTGAGCAAGTCGGAAACGGTGCGCCCGGGTGGGCAACCTACTTCGACGATCAGCAGATCAACCAGCACGACATGTGGGAACTCTATTATCTCGATCCCGGAGTGATCCGAGCGTTCGACAACTTCTGGAACACGACCGGCAATCACCCGGAACTGTTCGACCATTACGCGGGCGCGTGGAAAGCCGTCGCTGAGCGTTTTGCGGAAAGCGACGCCGTCGTGGCATACGACCTCATGAACGAACCATATGGCGGCACGATGCAGGGCCCCAGATTCGAAGCCGGCCCGCTCACCGCGCTCTATCAACACGTCGCCGACGAGATTCGCTCAGTGGACACAGACACGTGGATTTGTCTTGAGCCCCAAGCGATAGGTTACAACTGGGGGACACCCAGTGGTTTAGGGCGCGTTTCAGACAAGCGCGAAGCGGGATCGCGCATCGCCTACTGTCCGCACCTGTACCCGCTCCCGATGGATCTGGGCAGTGGCTACGAAGGGCGGAACAAGAAATTGGTCGACGCCACAATCGAGGCGTGGCGGGCGAACACGTTGCGAACCGCCGAGCGATTAGGAAACGTTCCTATTATCTTGGGCGAATTCGGCCTAGACACAACCAAGCCCGGCGCCATCGAATACGTCAATAAAGTGATCTCGGTGTCTCACTCGATGGGTGCTGGCTTCACCTATTGGTCTCGAGACGACGGAAGTTGGGGGCCATACGAGTCGGACGGCGCGCCTCGAAACTTAGTCCCGGCGATCAACCTGGCCTACCCGCGAGCAGTGGCCGGAACTCCGCAAGCGTGGACGTCTGAGCCTGATCGGGTGGAGCTCACTTTCATTCCCGATCCGGATATCGCAGCGCCTACCGAGTTCCAGCTGCCTGCGGGAGCATTTCCACACGGCGCGACTGTTGAAGGCGGAACGATCGTCGGGTGGGACCCTCAAACGAGGGTCTTGGCAGTCAGCGTGAGTGGAACAGAATCCACCACCATCGTCGTGAGTCCTAAAAAATGAGTGGTAGTGATTCGAGAGTTCGCTCGGTCACATTCGCGATCAAAATCATTGTTAGGTGACCCCAACTGAGGTTAGCCTTATCTTGTGCGTATCAATACGGTGCTCAATAGACGCAGGCCACAAGAAGGTGGGTCCACCCAAGTCGACGGATCGCGGTCCCTCGGGCAGCTTTCGGTGGGCGACCAGGGCACGGTGTCTGGGCTGAAGCCCGGTATCGAACCGCGGTTGGCTCGCAGGCTTATCGATTTGGGTTTCGGCACGGGTACTCGCGTCGAAGTCGTGCGACGCGCGCCCTTGGGCGACCCATGCATCTACCGGGTCTGCGGCTACGAAATCGCACTGAGATCTGAGCAAACTCGTTTAATTACGATCCAGCCGGACGCATGAGCGCAAACCACTGCGACCCGCACCAAGGCTCGGCCCAAGCCACCACGGGCCTTGCTCGGTTTGCACTCGTCGGCAACCCAAACTCCGGAAAGTCCACCCTCTTCAACGCGCTCTCGGGCCTCCGTGCAAAAACCGGAAACTATCCCGGCGTGACCGTCGCAAAGTTCGAAGGCAAAGTGCGGCTGAGCGATTCGACTGTCGTACTCGAGGACCTCCCGGGAACCTATAGTCTGGAGGCGATCAGCCCAGACGAAGTGGTCGTGGTTGAGGTCTTAGACCCCAACCAGGACGTTGAGCGGACCCCCACTCCTGATGGGGTGATCGTCGTACTCGATGCCACGACCCTCAACCGCTCTCTAGGTCTGTTGGCG
>JAAZCT010000178.1 GCA_012513165.1 Actinomycetales bacterium | reverse complement strand
GTGCTGCACGGTCTACGCGAAAGCGGATACCAAGGCTTGACCGCATACAGCGAAGTGCTGCAAGACGGCATGCTCGAACTGCTTGATGCGGGCGTGCTTGATGCGGCTTCGACGGTTTCGTTCAGCCTGTCGGACGAAGGGTATGAGCAGTTTCGCAACAACATTGAAAAATACCGGGGTCGGATTGTGTTGCGTAGCGAGAGCATCACGAACCACCCCGAGATTATCCGTCGTCTTGGTGTGATCTCGATGAACAGCATGATCGAGGCCGATATCTACGGCAACGTGAACTCGACGCACGTCATGGGCAGTTCTGTGGTGAACGGTATCGGTGGAAGCGGGGACTTTGCTCGCAATTCCTATCTCAACTTCTTCCTCTCGCCGTCGACAGCCAAGAATGGCGCGATCTCAGCGATCGTGCCAATGGTGAGCCACACGGATCACACGGAACACGATGTGCACGTCATCGTGGCGGAACACGGCCTGGCTGATTTGCGAGGGCGGTCCCCGGCTTCTCGTGCACGCGTGATTATCGACAACTGTGCTCATCCTGATTACCGTGACGCGCTGCGTGACTATTTCGAACGTGCACAAGCTGCGAGGCCGCATGCGAGGCACACGCCGCACTTGTTGGGTGAAGCGTTGTCTTGGCACCAACGTTTCCTGGACACCGGCCGAATGTGAGACGTTCGTTTGCCGGCGGCATGAGGAACAAACGAGTGGCTGCCTAGCGCTCTCGCGGGAGCGTACGGTAGCGTTTTCTCTCGCGGGCGAATAGCTCAGTTGGTTAGAGCATCCGGTTTACACCCGGAAGGTCGGGGGTTCGAGTCCCTCTTCGCCCACGTTTGACTGCCTCACCTGTTGGTGGGGCAGTTTGTTTTTCTCAGCGGTGGTGCCTCTAGACGGTGAGTTCGTCGCTCGGGCGGTAGACCTTCTTCACTTTGTCCGTCGTGCCGGCGATCCGGATCTTCACTTCATCCACAAGGGCCATATACGACTCGTTGCATTCGATGATTTCGTTCGATAGCGATTTGGCGAACTCGAGATCGCTCGGCGAGATTTCACGTTCGAGCGTTAAGTCTCGGATGGTGTCGAGATTCAAGGCGACTGAGGCCAGGTGGTCGAGGATCGTCTGGTAGTCGCCGTGCGAAGCCAGAAACTCGACCCAGTTGCTCATCACAGTTGACAAGGAAGCGCGAGCTTTCACGACTTCGGTACGCAGTTCGTGCAACTCTTCGAAGAGTTGCGCCTCGTTCCCGGTGGCGCTGGGTCGAGGCAAACTGCGGGCGATGATGAGGCCGCGAGAAATGTCGCTTAGGCGGTCTTCGGCGAGCACGTGCATGAAGTCAGTGAGAGCGAGTCGGGCCACGGGCGCCCAACGGCGTTCTTGGGCTTTGGTGAGTATCCGATCGATCACCAACACCGTCAGGAGGAACGAGATGAATCCAGCGGCGACACCGCTAATAACCACGAACTCTTGCCAAAAATCAGTTGAGACGTCTATCCACACCACGGCAGCCGTGAGCGCCAGAACCACAGCAATAGCAATCAGGCGAAACGTGTGGTTTCTCTTAGTGTTAGGCCACATGTCGAACTACGTCTCCTTACACGGCTACCCCCGCATGGTGTAACTCTAGGTTTCAGTGGGGCTGATGGGGAGTCTTAGCGAACATAGATGGTTCTAGATAACTATCAAAACCACCCTTTTCCAGTCAGCGTTGTCGGTGCGCTCTTGTGGTGCGGAGTTCTCGGCGCGCGCGTGTAAGGTCGTGGCGATAGTGTGAGGATCGAACCTAAGGCCCGACTTCGGGTAGAGGCTCTTGGTTTCGCATCCGATAGATCCAGCCTGAGGGGTACCCGTGAGCAATCCTTATGCCAACCCGTTCCCGAGCACGCCGACTGGTTTTGACGCAGTCGAGGATCGTAATGCCCCGTTACGTGGTGCTTCGATCGTTGACGCAACGAAGCGCTTCTTCACGAAGACGATTCAGTTCAGTGGTCGTGCGAGCCGCTCGGAGTTTTGGTGGGCGTACCTTGTTGTCACCCTCGTCACATTCGTAGCGAGTTTTTCGGTCGTTTTGAGCCTGTTTAGTTGGCTGCTTGTCATTCCGATGTTTGCGTTAACGGCCCGAAGGCTTCACGACATCGGTAAATCAGGCTGGCTACAACTGATTTTCTATATTTCCTACATTCCGATGATAGGAGCGATCATTTTTTTCGTGATCGCACTGGTGAAAGCCAGTGATGCAGGAATCACTTTCGAACAACTTGAGGAAGCAGATGTCGACGACCCCGTTTGGAACCTGCTGTGGCAAGTCACGTCCTCTGACCTGCTGATCGCACTGGGCTGCCTGCTTGTCGCTGTTGTTATTGGATTGATCACCTTCGTGATATGGCTCATGTGGATGATTGCTGGGCCTAAGCCCGCGGGCGATCGCTTCGGACCTCACGGCTTTACGCACGCTCAGGGTGTGCCGCCAGCGCCGCCAGCATCGAGCACAGCCGTTGAACCAGTCGAACCCCAGAATCCAAGCTGGCCGCAGTATCCCGATGGTTCACAAAGCTGAAGCAGCACGTAACTGACGAGAATTGTCAGTGAGGCCCGTTAGTGTGCTCACGAACGGGTGATGTGAGCCCGCGTGAGGAAGGGCTTTGTCATGGATGCGCTGCTATACGTCTCGTTATTTGTGAATCTTGTCGTGTTGGCGGTCGTTGCGTACCTCGCCATGCGCTCAAACGCGCCTAGCCAAGACGTGTCTCAGGCTATTCGGCGGGAGCTTCAAGGCATCACTGGCGGTATGAACGGCGAACTCGCCTCTCAGCGCACAGAGTTGGGCCAGTCACTCAACGCAGTGCGCGAGTCGGTTGATAAACGACTCGAAGCGAGTAGCCGTTCAGAACAACAGTTCCAAACCAACATCGATACGAAGTTCGAGTCGATGCGCCGCGACACTGAGGAACGCCTCGATTCGATGGTGCGTCGTATTCAAACGCTCACCGAATCCAACGCGGACAAGCACACCGAACTCCAGAAGACCATGCGTACGGAACTGGAGGCGCTGCGTAAGGGCAATGAAGAGAAGCTCGAGAAGATGCGCGAGACTGTCGACGAAAAACTTCAAGGCACGTTAGAGAAACGGCTAGGCGAGTCGTTCAAACTGGTCAGCGGCCAACTGGAATCTGTGCAAAAAGGTCTCGGCGAAATGCAGACCCTCGCCTCTGACGTGGGCGGCTTGAAGCGCGTGCTCACGAACGTCAAGAGCCGCGGGACGTGGGGCGAAGTGCAACTCGCGCGCCAACTCGAAGACGTGCTTAGCCCCGATCAATACGAAAGCAATGTCGTCATCAAAACGGGTACCCGCGAGAGCGTCGAGTTCGCGATTCGGATGCCCGGTCAACTAGAAGGCGAACACGTCTATTTGCCAATCGATTCGAAGTTCCCCCAAGAGGATTACGATCGGCTGCTTGATGCGCAAGATAGAGGTGAGAAAGCGGATGTTGAGGCAGCCACCAAAGCGCTCCAACGCTCGGTGATCGCACAAGCGAAGTTGATTTCCGATAAGTACATTAGCCCGCCAGCTAGTACTGATTTCGCGATCATGTATTTGCCCACCGAAGGCCTTTTTGCTGAAGTAGTTCGGATTCCAGGGCTCGTGGGGGAGTTGCAGAATCAACACCGCGTGGTGGTGAGCGGGCCGACCATGTTCGCGACATTGCTCAATAGTCTGCAGATGGGCTTTCGCACGCTTGCGATTGAGAAGCGCAGTTCTGAAGTGTGGCAAGTCTTGGCCGCCACCAAGCGTGAGTTCGAAAAGTATGGCAACGCGTGGGAGAAACTCGGCAAACAACTCGCTACGGCGCAACATACTGTGACCGAAATGGGAACGCGTACGCGCGCAGTTCAACGCACTTTGAAGAACGTCGAAACTCTCGATTCGCCCGCGGAGGTGACGCCGGCTGCGCTTAGTGAATTGATTGCCGACGGTGTTGAAGAACTCACGGATGGTGATTCTGATTCGGTCGGCGAAGATTCGCTGTACTGACCGCTCGGGCGCGCCAGTCGCTAGGCTGAACCCATGCCAACGCTCAAAGACGTGATCGCGGTTCTCGACGAGATGTACAACCCACGGTGGGCAGATAGTTGGGACGCGGTTGGCACGGTCGTGGGGGATCCAGATGCTGAGGTCTCGTCGGTCCTGTTTGCGGTTGATCCGGTGCAAGCTGTTGCCGATCAAGCGGTGGCCTTGGGCGTCGACCTCATCGTTACCCACCACCCGTTGTATTTGAAGGGCGTTACGTCGGTTGCCGCCACGACGCCCAAGGGTCGGGTGGTACACACGCTCGCCAGCAATGGCATCGCCTTGCACACCTGCCACACCAACGCCGATAGCCCGAAATTTGGCGTAAGCGAATCGATGGCATTGGCGCTGGGCCTTATCGATGTTCGCCCGCTCGAAGATGATCTCGAATCCACCTTGGACTCGTGGACGGTCTATGTCCCGCACGAAGCGGCCGACCGGGTCGCTGCAGCGATGCATGCAGCCGGCGCCGGGCAAATCGGGAACTACGACTTGGCACAATTTCGCTCACAAGGTGACGGCTCGTTTCGGCCTCTTGAGGGTGCGAACCCCGCAATCGGCGGAGTCGGGGCTGTGGAATGGGTGCCAGAAACGAAACTGGAACTCGTGGCACCAGCCCATCTGCGCGAAGACGTGCGGGCAGCCATGCGCGCGGCACACCCCTATGAAGAAGTTGCCCACACCGTGACCGAACAAGCGCCGGCCGCATCTGGCCGAGGCTCGGGCCGGATCGGCACGCTGCCGCAAGCCATATCGTTGCGTGAGTTCGCGCACCACGTGCAGCAGGCTTTGCCCAGCCACTCAGGTGCAACGCGCATCGCTGGAGACCTAGAACGGCGGATCGAAACGGTTGCCTTGTGCGGTGGTTCGGGAGACTTCCTCCTAGGAGCCGCGAGCGCTCGCGGGGCCGATGTGTATGTCACTTCAGACCGGCGCCACCACCCGGTGAGCGAACATCAAGAGGAACCAAACGCGTGCGCCATTGTTGATGTGCCGCACTGGTCAGCTGAAGCAACGTGGTTGCCGGTCGTGGCACGCGAGCTCGCCAACCGCTTGGGCGGTACGGTGAACACACACGTTTCCGATATCGTGACCGACCCATGGTCACTCACCTTGACCCAAGGAGCACCCGCGTGAAGGCTGAACGCTCAGTCCAACTGGACTTACTCGATCTGCAAGCGCTCGATTCGGAACTC
>JAAZCT010000177.1 GCA_012513165.1 Actinomycetales bacterium | reverse complement strand
GCAAGGTCCTGGACCCAACCGATCACGCCTGCCTTAGCAGCTCCGTAGTTGGTCTGTCCGTTGTTGCCAGCGATACCTGCGATCGAGGAGATTCCGATCACGCGGCCGCCTTCACGGATGAGTCCCTCTTCCAAGAGGTGCGCAGTCACTCGTTCAGGTCCGCCGACACTGACCTCGACAACCTTCGACCAGTTTTCGGCCTTCATGTTCTTCAGGCGCTTGTCGCGGGTGATGCCAGCGTTGTGGATCACGAAATCGACGCCGTCTTTGAGGGAGGCCGCAATTGTTTCTGCGGCATCGTCGGCAGTGATATCAGCAATGATCGAACTGCCATCGAGTTCCTTCATCAAGGCATCAAGGTCAGTCTGCAGAGGTGGAACATCGAGTCCGATGATCGTGGCGCCATCTCGATGTAAGGTGCGAGCCATGGCTTCGCCCAAACCGCGCGAAGCGCCGGTGACCAAAGCAACCTTGCCAGCAAGCGGCTTGGCAGCATCAGCGGGCACGATGGCTTTCAGGCCTTCAACGCTTCCGACGCGCACAACCTGGCCGTCAACGAACGCTGACTTCGGCGAAAGCAGGAACTCGAGGGTCGAAGCAACATCGCCTTCGGCGCCCTTGTTCACGTAAACCAAGTTGGCGGTGCTGCCGTTCGAACCGATTTCTTTAGCGGCTGAACGTACGAAGCCTTCCAGTGCACGCTGAGCAATAGCCGCACCTGTGCTGGTGGTTTCGTTCACTGGACGACCGAGTACGACGATGCGTCCGCAGGAAGCCAGTTGACGAAGCACAGGTGTGAAAAACTCTTGGATTTTGACAAGCGATTCAGCCGAATCGAGCGCAGTGGCATCGAATACTAGGCCTTGGTAGCGCTTTCCATCAGCGCGAACCGTCGTGGTGTCGATTCCGCCATTCTTAAGCAAAGCGGGGAGCGACGAAACAATTTCGCCTTCGCCGCCAAGGAGTACGGTGCCCTCGACGAGGCGTCCGCCATTCCAGCGCTTGAGTTCGGGGGGATTGGGGAGACCCAAGTTCTTAGCCAAGAATTGGCCTACTGGATTTTGAATCAGTGACTGATAACGATCGGTCATTTCGGGATGTGTCCTATCTCTCGGATACCATCGGTATCTGAACGCGTTATGCTGACTCTAACGTGTTGCCTACGCTCGCACCACGGAATGTGACCGGGTACTCAAAAAAGAAGGGTAAGTTCATGGCTGAAAAGGCTGCCAAGAAGACGACCACCGGAACGCAAGCAGGCGTTCGCAAGGTGGCCATTATCGGCGGAAATCGTATTCCTTTCGCTCGATCCAACACCGTCTACAGTGACGTATCGAACCAAGAAATGCTTACTGCTGCACTCGACGGCCTCGTGGTACGCCACGGTCTCGAAGGCGAACGCGTTGGCGAATTCGTTGCAGGCGCCGTGCTCAAGCACAGCCGCGACTTCAACCTCGCTCGCGAAACCGTTTTGGGTTCGAAGCTCGATCCAACCACCCCTGCATATGATTTGCAGCAAGCTTGTGACACCGGACTTCAAGCCGCCATTCAAGTTGCCAACAAGATCGCCCTGGGTAAAGTTGAACTCGGTATCGCCGGCGGCACCGACACCACATCGGACGCGCCACTCGCTATCGGCAATAAGTTGCGCAAGATCCTGATCGAAGCCAACAACGCCAAAACCACCAAAGACCGTCTCGCGGCTCTCGCAAAGGTTCGCCCCGCTTACCTAGCGCCTGAACAGCCCAAGAACTCCGAACCACGCACAGGCCTGTCCATGGGCGACAGCCAAGCGCTCACCACCAAAGAGTGGGGAATCACTCGCGAAGCTCAAGACGAGCTCGCAGTAGCCTCGCACAAGAACCTCGCCGCTTCGTACGAAGAAGGCTGGCAAGACGACTTGGTTACGCCGTTCCTCGGCGTTACTCAAGACACCAACATGCGTGCCGACTCCAACGTTGAAAAGCTCGCTACCTTGAAGCCAGTGTTCGGCAAATCTGATCCAGAAGCCACCATGACCGCGGCGAACTCCACGCCGCTTTCAGATGGCGCCTCGGTCGTACTGTTCGCTTCTGATGAGGAAGCAAAGCGTCGCGGCTGGAAGCCTTTGGCTTACTTCGCCGATTACGAGACCTCGGCAGTGGACTACGTCAACGGCGGCGAAGGCCTGCTCATGGCTCCGGTTTATGCCGTTCCACGCATGCTCGAACGCAATGGCTTGACCCTTCAGGACTTCGACTTCTACGAAATCCACGAAGCATTCGCTGGCCAGGTTCTCACCACGCTCGCCGCGTGGGAAGACGAGGATTACTGCAAAGAGAAGCTCGGGCTCACAGGAGCACTCGGTTCAATCGACCGCAGCAAACTCAACGTCAAGGGTTCCTCGCTCGCAGCAGCACACCCATTCGCCGCAACCGGCGGACGCATCATCGCTAACCTCGCCAAGATGTTGGACGAAAAGGGCTCAGGCCGCGGCTTGATCTCGATCTGTGCAGCAGGCGGACAAGGCGTCGTTGCTATCGTCGAGCGCTGAGTTTCAGCAAAACAAACAATGGCGGTCAGTCCTTCGGGACTGGCCGCCATTGACGTTACTTGAGGGAGAACAGGCGAAGCAACTGTGTCTTAACGGTCGGCAAAGGGAATGCTCGCGACGGCCACAACGGCCTCAACGGCGAGGCTCATGACTCGTTCGATCGGCAAATCGAACATGACCGGGTTGCCTTCGGCAATTTCCCCCACAGCCTTCTGGAAGTGAACCAGATTCAAAAACCCGAGACCTTGGGTGTAAACGACGTTTGCTAGGAGCGTGGGATCAGTCACTGACAGCTCGCCGTCGCGTGTTCCTCGTTCAAATATTTGAACCATGTGATCGAGGCACAGGTTCATGGCAGAACCCAGTTTGAACAACGGTTCTGGCCGAATCTCGTCGACCAGTTCCGTGCCGCGGAACCTCAACAAAGCTTGGGCGCAGTCCACGAATGCGGGATGGGCCATGCCGTAGGTGAAAAACTCCGTTGAAATCAGTTGTAGTTCATCAATTGCAGAAACTTCATCGTTTCGCACCTCAGCGAAAAGCGCTTCGATTTCAGTTAGGTAATCGACCAAAGTCATCGCGAACAGTTCTTCTTTTGTCGAAAAGTGCCGATAGATAATGGCTCGATTGATCCCGACAGAATTGGCTATATCGTCGATCTGGGCCTCGCGCACGCCGCGAGATTCAAAGAGTGCCCTCGTGGCATTGAGGATTTCCCTGGAACGTAACGCCCTGCGGGCTTCGACACTCATAGCGACAAGAATACCTTTTTCGGACTATCTCGTTACTATGGTTCAGTTCGAGCGTGGTGGGGGACGTAGTCTTCTAGGTATGAGACCGCTGGATGATTTGAGCCGCCAAGTCGCCCCCTTCGAAGTGATATCGGAGTTTGAACCCGCCGGTGATCAGCCTGCAGCCATCGCTGAAATCACCCGCCGTCTCAACGACGGTGTCAAAGACATCGTGCTGATGGGTGCTACTGGCACAGGTAAAACGGCCACCACTGCCTGGCTTGCGGAACAGGTGCAGCGACCCATGCTGGTGTTATTGCCCAACAAGACACTCGCAGCACAATTCGCCAACGAACTACGCGAGCTTTTACCCAACAACGCAGTTGAGTATTTCGTGTCCTATTACGACTATTACCAACCCGAAGCGTATTTGGCTCAATCAGACACGTATATCGAGAAGGACTCCTCGATCAACGAGGAAGTCGAACGCCTGCGTCACTCGGCTACCTGGTCCCTACTCACGCGCCGAGACGTGATCGTTGTTGCGACGGTTTCCTGTATTTACGGTTTGGGTTCAGCGCAGGAGTACCTCAACCGGATGATCGGTTTTAAGGTCGGCGAAGAACTCCCGCGCAGGCAGTTGCTCAACACCTTGATCGAGGCGCAATACACGCGAAACGACGTGGCACCCACTCGTGGCACGTTCCGCGTCAAGGGCGACACCATAGAGATCTTTCCCGTTTATCAAGAAATGGCGGTTCGGATCGAGTTCTTTGGTGATGAGATTGAGCGTCTCATGACTCTGCATCCTCTGACTGGTGAAGTCCTGAGCGACGACCAAGAACTCTATGTCGGTGCTGCGACGCACTACGCGGCTGGCGCGGATGTCATGAAACGAGCCATGGCAGGAATCCGAACCGAACTGGACGAACGCCTCGAGGAATTTGACCAGCAGGGCAAATTGCTAGAAGCGCAGCGCCTACGTATGCGAACTACCTTTGACCTTGAAATGCTGGAGCAGGTGGGAACGTGCGCAGGGGTTGAGAATTACTCTCTCCATATGGACGGGCGGCCCCGCGGGTCAGCACCCAACTGCTTGCTTGACTATTTTCCTGAAGACTTCGTCTTGGTGGTAGACGAGTCACACGTGACGATCTCCCAGATCGGCGCCATGTACGAGGGGGACATGAGCCGTAAACGTTCGCTGGTCGATCATGGGTTCAGGCTCCCAAGCGCGATGGACAACAGGCCGCTCAAGTGGCACGAGTTCCTCGAACGAATTGGCCAGACTGTGTACTTGTCCGCTACTCCCGGTGCGTACGAAATGGATTTGGTTGCCGGAGACACCGTTCAGCAAATCATTAGGCCCACAGGCTTGGTAGACCCTCAAATCGTGGTGAAACCGACCAGCGGGCAGATCGACGATTTGATCGACGAAATACGCGCACGTACTGCTAACTCCGAACGAGTCTTGGTGACCACGCTGACCAAGAAGATGTCTGAAGATTTGACGGACTATCTCCTGGAGGCTGGCATCCGAACTCGCTATCTTCACAGCGAGGTCGACACCTTGCGTCGGGTGGATTTGCTACGCGAACTTCGGCTGGGTGAGTACGACGTTCTAGTTGGGATCAACCTGCTTCGTGAGGGTCTAGACCTGCCCGAGGTGAGCCTCGTCGCCATCCTTGACGCCGATAAGCAAGGTTTCCTGCGCTCCGCACGGTCGCTTATTCAGACGATCGGGCGTGCTGCGCGAAACGTTTCAGGCCAAGTCATCATGTATGCCGACAAGATCACCGACGCGATGGATCAAGCCATTAAGGAAACAAACCGTCGGCGGGAAATACAGGAGCAGTACAACCGCGACAATGGCATCGATCCGCAGCCGTTGCGTAAAAAGATCGGCGACATCACCGATATGCTCGCCCGCGAGGACCAAGACACGGCCACACTGTTGGCTGCCACCGGAGATCGCCGACGCAAGGGCGGAAACGTGCCGCTAGGCCAACACACTCAATCGCTGGCCGACTTGCCGTCCGAAGATCTCGCAGCCTTGATCGAGTCACTCAACGAAGATATGCACTCGGCAGCGGAGCGGTTGCAATTCGAAGTTGCAGCGCGCTTGCGCGACGAAATCAGCGAACTCAAAAAGGAGTACCGCGCCATGATGACCGCTGGCGACTAACCTCGGCTTGGCAGGGTCTGCCAGAATAGACGCCGGAGGGGAGTATTCCTCAGTCACGGTGTCGTCATCACGGGTTTTACCCCGGCATCGTGGGTCGTCTTGCGGCGGAAGAGACCTCCGGCCCGCAATCGACCCGTGAAGGATCTGCACAACTATGAACGTAACCACGCTCGAATGGGCTATAACAATCGGCGTTACCGTCGCCATTCTGTTGTTCGACATCATTGTGATCGCGCGGAAGCCACATGAACCGACAGTTAAAGAATGCGCTATTGCGCTCGGTTTCTATGTTGGCTTGGCCCTAGCCTTCGGTGTGTGGGTCTGGAACTTTCACGGTCAGCAGTTCGGGATCGAGTTCTACGCCGGTTGGCTGACTGAATACAGCTTGTCCATCGATAACTTGTTCGTATTCATCCTGATTATGAGTAGCTTCGCGGTACCCCGGAAGT
>JAAZCT010000176.1 GCA_012513165.1 Actinomycetales bacterium | reverse complement strand
GATTACGGCGGACTTGTCAACAGCCTTGACCATGTCGTAGATCGTGAGTGCCGCGACACTCGCCGCTGTCAGTGCTTCCATCTCCACACCCGTTTGCGAGGTTGTCTTAACGGTCGCGCTGATCACAATGGCGCCATCTTGGGCCTCGAAATCGATCACGACTTGGCTGATCGGCAGAGGATGACACAAGGGAATGAGGTCGGAGGTGCGTTTCGCAGCGAGAATGCCCGCGACGCGTGCGGTCGCTAATGCTTCACCTTTTGGCAGATTTCCAGTCATGATCCGAGCAACAACATCTGAGCGCGTCTCGAATCGTGCTGTCGCTGTGGCGATTCGCGTAGTTACCGACTTGTCGGAAACGTCAACCATATGGGCGGATCCGTCAACGCGGTAATGACTGAGGTCGCCTTCGAAAGTACCTGACACTCCACCAGATTAGCCCGTAGCAGTGCCACGCGGCATGACCGCAATGTGACTCAGCGCTCGTGCAAAATATATCTGACCCACATGGCGCAACTGCTTTGTTATTCTCATCGGTATGACGCAAATACGAATCAGTGATGCGGCCGACTTTCTCGGAGTCAGTCCCGATACCGTCCGTCGATTGGTGGCGGCCGGAAAGTTGGAGCGCGGTACGTCGGACTCGGGGCCGATGACAGTTGACGGTCGAAGTTTGGCTTCCTACGCCAAAAGCGAACGCTCAGCGGTCCAACCTGAGTCACCCGTCCACCGGTCGGCGCGAAATCGCTTCGTCGGCATTGTGACGGACATCACTTCGGATCTCGTCATGTCTCAAGTCGAAATTCAGTGCGGGCCATATCGGGTGGTGTCTCTCATCAGCACCGAGTCGGTCCGCGAACTCGATTTGGAAGTTGGATCTGTCGCGGCCGCGGTGGTCAAAGCAACCAACGTCATCATTGAAACTACCGATAAGGACTAAGAACGTGAAAAAATTTGCAATCTTCATTGTTGCAGTGTTCGCACTGCTCCTCGGCGCATGCTCTACCGGAACCGGTGACACGAATGAGCCTGAAAAGGTCGAAGACGTCAATCTGACGGTGTTCGCGGCCGCGTCGCTGAAGTCGACGTTTGAAGAGTTGGGCGCGCAGTTCGAAAAGGACAACCCGGGCGTCACTGTGGACTTCAACTTCGCCGGATCTTCCGATCTCGTTGCGCAAATCCAAGACGGCGCACCTGCTGACGTCTTTGCTTCGGCGGATGTGAAGAACATGGACAAGGCCGTGGCTGCAGACGTCGTAGCTGGCGAACCCGTGCTCTTCGCGACGAACGTGCTACAGATTGCAACGCCACCTAACAACCCCAAGAAGATCGCAACGTTTGCAGATCTGGCCAAGCCAGATGTCAAACTCGTAATCTGCGCACCGCAAGTTCCCTGTGGCAATGCCACCGTGCAGGTTGCCGAGAAAGCCGGCATCAAACTCTCGCCTGTAAGCGAAGAACAATCGGTAACGGACGTTCTGGGCAAGGTGCGTTCCGGGGAGGCCGACGCAGGTTTGGTTTATGTCACTGACGTGACATCGGCGGGCGACGACGTGTTGGGAATCGAATTCCCTGAATCCGCCGAAGTCGTTAACGAATATCCCATCGCTGCATTGAAGAACAGCAAGAATCTCAAGGTTGCACAGGCGTTTGCCGCGTTCATTGCATCGCCAGAAGGCCAGAAGGTATTCAAGGCAGCAGGTTTCGGCCAGCCGTGAGTCATCCATCTCGTCCACCAGCGTGGACCTGGATTCCAGCCGCGGGCGGGGCGCTCTTTTTGGGTGTCCCGCTCGTGGCGATGGCGCTTGCCACTGAGTGGTCACAGTTTTGGGAGTTGATCACGTCTGACTCTTCTCGGGCCGCGCTGCTCCTGAGCATCAAGACCGCGACGGCAAGCACTGTGGTTTGCATCGTCTTGGGAGTACCTTTGGCGTTGGTGCTATCACGTACCCAGTCGAGGCTGCTGAGCAGTTTCCGGCCACTACTTTTGCTGCCGCTCGTGCTGCCCCCCGTGGTGGGCGGCATGGCGCTCTTAGCCACGTTCGGGCGTCGCGGACTGCTAGGTCAACATCTCGAGACGCTCGGTTTCACGATTGCGTTCTCGACAATTGCCGTTGTGATGGCACAAGTGTTTGTATCGTTGCCTTTCCTGGTTTTAACCCTAGAGGGATCTCTGCGCTCGGCAGGAAAGCAATTCGAAGAAATTGCCGCGACCCTAGGTGCCGGGCCTTCAACAGTCCTGTTCCGAATTACGCTCCCGCTAGTGCTTCCGGGCCTTGCGGCAGGAGCGATTCTGGCTTTCGCGCGGGCACTGGGTGAGTTTGGTGCCACGATCACGTTCGCTGGAAGCCTTCAAGGCGTGACGCGTACGCTGCCACTCGAGATCTATCTGCAACGCGAAACTGATCCCAACGCCGCCATAGCCCTATCGATGTTGCTCGTTGTGCTCGCGGCAGTCGTGATGTATACGGTTCATCGGAGTCAGGAAGCGAGAACATGAGCGTTGATATAGCGATCACTTCAACCGCCCGGAACCTTGATGTCGCTTTTCAGTTAGACAGTAAAGAATCGCTGGCCATCGTCGGCCCGAACGCGTCGGGAAAGTCGAGCGTTTTACTCGGAATCGCAGGGTTGCTCACACCAGACTTCGGCCACATCGTGCTCAACGACAGCACCGTGTTCTCAGCCGGCGCAGCGCATCCCTCAGTCAATGTCCCCGTGCACAAGCGCGGCGTATCCATGCTGGTGCAGCGACCGCTGCTATTTCCGCACATGTCCGTTCGTCAGAACGTCGAGTTCGGGCCGCGTAGTTTGGGTGTCGGCCGGGCTGAAGCTCGATCGCGAGCCATGCAGTGGTTGGAGCGCGTAGGCATTGCTCATCTGGCCGACCGGCATTCAAACGAACTTTCAGGTGGCCAGTCCCAGCGAGTCGCTCTGGCTCGGGCGCTCGCCGTTGAGCCGAAACTCTTGTTACTCGACGAACCTATGGCGGCCCTTGACGCCGAAGCGGTGCCGGCCATGCGGGTATTGCTGGCACACGTAGCGAAAGAACGCCCGACGATACTCGTGACTCACGATGTGCTGGATGCGATTTCCTTATCCACGCGGACACTCGTCATTGAGGGGGGAAGGGTCACCGATGAAGGACCAACTGAGCGGGTGCTGCTGCAGCCGCGCACGTCATTTGGAGCGCGGCTCGGGGGACTGAACGTGGTGCGTGGCCTCGTTGAAGCGTCCGACTGCATTGTTCTTGCAGGCGGACAGAAGGTGTATGGGCGAGCCCAAGCAGAACTGCAAGCCGGGCAGGAATCAATCGCAGTGTTCAGCCCGGGTTCGGTGCTCATCACGCGCGATGAGGTCCAAGCAAGCGCTCGAAACTCTTTCGACGCACGGGTCGATGCCATCGATCAACGAGAAGGCCGGTGCCGGATTTCTGCGGGAGGATTCTTGGTGGATATCACGCTAGGCGCTTTAGTTGAGTTGGGTATCGCGCCTGGCTCGAACGTGCACCTGCTCGTAAAAGCCATGGAAGTCGCGCTGCATCCGGCCTAAAAAGGCGAGTCGCTGCTGTGATCCACAGCAGGTGGATACTGGAAGCCCTGCCGTTCTTT
>JAAZCT010000021.1 GCA_012513165.1 Actinomycetales bacterium | reverse complement strand
GCATAGGCCAGCACCGCCTCAGCAAAATCACTGACCATGGGGTCACCGTTCCTGGTTCGAAGCTAACTCAGTAGCTGGGCTGGCTTGGGTCGATTTGGTTGACCCAAGCGACCACTCCGCCGCCCACGTGCACGGCATCGGAATAGCCGGCGCCCTTGAGCACGGCCAAGCATTCGGCCGAGCGCGCACCGGACTTGCAACTGAGCACCACTTGCGTGTCTTGGCTCAACTGCTCGAACGCCTTGCCTGAAAGCACTTCGCCCTTAGGAATCAAGATCGAACCAGGAATCTGGTTGATCTCGTACTCGTTTGGTTCGCGGACGTCCACCAGGACGAAGTCGCGTTCGCCGGCTTCGCGTTCTTTGAGCCATTGTTCGAGAGTTGCCACGTTGATCGTCGAATCGGCTGCGGCTTCGGCTGCCTCATCGCTGATCGAACCACAAAACGCGTCGTAGTCAGGAAGCAATTCAGTGGGAAGCACGCCCGCAGGATCGCGACGGATCTTGAGGGTCGAGTAACGCATTTCGAGCGCGTCGTAGACCATGAGGCGACCGATGAGCGGATCGCCGATACCGGTGAGCAACTTGATGGCTTCGGTGACCATGATCGAACCGATCGAGGAGCACAACACGCCCAGCACGCCGCCCTCGGCGCACGATGGAACCATGCCCGGGGGCGGTGGCTCTGGGTAAAGGTCACGGTATTGCGGGCCTTCTTGCGCCCAGAACACGGACACTTGGCCTTCGAAGCGGTAGATGGATCCCCATACGTAGGGCTTGCCGAGGATGACGGCCGCATCGTTCACGAGGTAACGCGTGGCGAAGTTGTCGGTGCCGTCGAGGATCAGATCGTAGCCGCTGAAGATCTCAAGGACGTTGTCGTTGTCGAGGCGTTCGTTGTGCGTGATCACCTTGACGTATGGGTTGATTTCCGCGACGGACGCTGCGGCGCTCTCCACTTTGGGGCGATCGATATCGGACTGCCCGTGGATCACTTGGCGCTGCAGGTTGGATTCATCGACCACATCGTCGTCGATGATGCCGAGCGTGCCGACGCCTGCTGCCGCTAAGTACAAGAGCGCGGGGCTACCGAGGCCACCAGCGCCGATCACGAGAACTTTGGCGTTCTTGAGCCGCTTCTGACCGACCATGCCAACGTCCGGGATGATCAGGTGCCGACTGTAACGACGGACCTCGTCGTTCGTCAGTTCTGCTGCGGGCTCAACGAGTGGTGCAACCACAAATACTCCTCGAATACGTATGAAGCGGAAATCGCGTTCCTGTAAAGGCACAACGCGCGCGTTCCTTCTATTGTTCCCCTCGCCGAAAATCATCTGCGCGAACGTCCACCTGCTGGACAGCCGCGAGCCGACCGTGCGCCACGGTCAAGCAAATCCACGAATCTCCACGTGCCCCCGCGACCGGCCGCTAACCTTGTCCCGTGACCCCGATCCGAACAAAAAAGTCTCGACTCCCCCGTTCTGAACGTCGCGAACAACTGATTGCGGTTTCCCGGACTGTCTTCGTCGAAGAGGGCTATCACGCAGCGTCGATGGATCAGATCGCCGAACGCGCCGGGGTCTCCAAGCCGGTGCTCTATCAACACTTCCCCAGCAAGCTTTCGCTCTACACCGCGTTGGTCGACGAGGCCTGCGACGACATGATTGAAGCCGCTCGTAAAGCGCTGGGATCCACCAAGAACAATGCGCAACGCATCGAGGCCACCGTCCGCTTGTGGTACGAATTCGTCGGCCAAGAGGGCCAAGCGTTCCGGCTCGTGTTCGACTCCGACCTCACTAACGACCCTCACATCAGGGACCAACTGGAACGCGTCAACCACGAGTCTGCCGCTGGGATCGCGGAGATCATCATGGAGGACACAGGCCTCGACTACGACTCGGCGTTACTGCTCGCGTCCAACCTCATCGGCGGCGGTCACATGAGCGCTCGCACCTGGTTCTCCAGCGGATCTAGCCTCAGCATCGATGAGGCGGCCGCTCTTACTTCCAAGCTCTTGTGGCGAGGAATTGCTGGGTTCCCCAAAGCTGATTAGGTCGATACCGCACACTGTTACGTATGGAAGTAAAGATCGGTATCCAACACGTCGTCCGCGAACTCACTGTCGAAACAGACAAGTCCAGCGAGGACGTTCTCAGCCAGTTCAACAAAGCCGTCGAAGACGATCGCGTATTCACCTTGGTAGACAGCAAAGGCCACACTGTGGCCGTTCCTGCGCTCAAGATCGCGTACCTTCACATCACTGAGGACACCGGCCGCAAGGTTGGCTTCGGTCTCTGACCCGAGCCGTTGTGCGCGATTGCGTTACGCCGAAAGTCCGAGCGCGTTCATTCGTTCGGCATGGGCCTCGGTGATGCGGGTAAACATCCGGCCGATTGAGGCCAGGTCGAGACCGCCAGGGTGATCGACACCGCCCACCACAACCGCAACAAGGTCGTCTCGTTCGGCCACCACCATTTGCGCTTGACTGAGGGCTTCACCCATGAGACGGCGGCTCCAGAGCGCTAACCGGCCACCCACCGTGGGGTCTTTTTCGATGGCGGCGCGCACTTGGTCAACAACGAATTGGCTGCTGCCGGTCTTGCTCATGGTGGCAAGCACGAGGTCACGTGTCTCGGCATCGAGGTAGGCGGCGATCTCTGCATAGAAGTCTGCGGCCAAACCATCGCCGACATAGGCCTTGAGGATGCCCTCGAGCCAGTTCGATGGTTCGGTCTTGGTGTGGAACCGCTCGAACGTTTCTTGGAACGGGTCCATCACTGCAAAGGGGTCTTCACCAAACTCTTCGATCCGAGCGCGCAGTTGCGTGAAGTGGTCCCACTCGGAAGCCGCCATGGCATAGAGCTGAGCCTTGGTGCGCAGATCGGGCGCCATGGTCGCATCTTTCGTCAGGCGTTCGCACGCGCTGAGTTCACCGAAACTCAGCAGGCCGAGAAGTTCGATCACACCCGCGCGGTATTGCGGATCGCTAAAGGCACCTTCGTGGGTTTCAGGAGTTTCGTCAGAGCTCATGATGGGAGCGTAGCGCGACGCGGTGACGCTGACTACTCGCATTGGGCGATAGACTGCAGGTAATTATTTTCGTCTCAAGAAATCTGAGCAGTCCCCTGACTACTTTCACAGAGTTGGGCGTTATCGCGCCCATCACCGACGCGCTCGACGCCGTCGGCATTCAAGAAGCATTCCCCATCCAAGAGATGACGCTCTCCGTCGCCTTGGCAGGCACTGACCTCATCGGCCAAGCACGCACTGGCACCGGCAAGACTCTTGCCTTCTCCATTCCCGTCATCCAGCGCATCGCTGCGAACCCAGATCCTGAAGTTCGCAAGCGCGGCAAACCCCAAGCGCTGATCGTCGCGCCTACTCGCGAACTGGCGATTCAGGTCGCTGGCGACGTCGCTACGGCCTCGAAGAACCTGGACGTTCGCGCTCTGACTATCTACGGCGGCGTTCCCTACGAGCCGCAACTCGAAGCGCTCGACGCCGGCGTCGACATCGTGATCGGCACACCCGGTCGCGTGCTGGATCTGGTTAATCGTGGCGACCTCGAAATCGGCTACGTTAACTTCCTGGTGCTCGACGAAGCAGACGAGATGCTCGATTTGGGCTTCTTGCCTGACGTTGAGGCGCTTCTGGCTCGCACCCCCGAATCGCGTCAAACGATGCTGTTCTCGGCCACGATGCCGGCAGCGATCGTCACTCTGGCTCGTCAGCACATGCGCCAAGCGATGAACATTCGCGCAGAGTCCACTGAATCGAACCAGACGGTTCCCTCTACGCAACAGTTCGTGTGGCAAGCGCACGAAATGGATAAGCCTGAAGTCGTGGCCCGTATTCTGCAGGCCGACGAGGTCGGCCGCGTGGTCGTGTTCACACGCACCAAGCGCGCCGCTCAGCGTGTCGCTGACGATCTTTCAGAGCGCGGCTTCCAGTCTTCGCCGTTGCACGGGGACATGGCTCAGAAAGCCCGCGAGAAAGCCCTGCAAGGCTTCCGCGACGGCAAGGTGAACATCTTGGTTGCAACCGACGTCGCCGCCCGCGGTATCGACGTTGCCGGCATCACCCACGTCATCAACTACACGTGTCCTGAAGACGACAAGACCTATGTGCACCGCATCGGCCGCACAGGTCGCGCCGGAGCCAGCGGCGTGGCCGTGACCTTCGTCGACTGGGCCGATCTGCAGCGGTGGAAGCTCATCAACAAGGCACTCGATTTGCCGTTCGATGAACCCGTCGAAACGTACTCCACCTCGGATCACTTGTTCACGGATATGAAGATCAGCCGTGACGTGACCGGCCGCATCGTTCCCAAGAGCGCAGACAGCCAAGGCTCGAAGTCTGGCGGCTCGCGTTCGGGCTCCGGCTCGGACAACCGTTCGAATCGCTCCGGTGGCCAACAGCGCAACCGCGGCGGCTCAGGACGTTCCGGTTCCGGCGAATCGCGTTCCCAGCAGTCCAACTCGGGCGGGCAAAACTCGGGTGGATCGAGTGACAGCAGCGACAAGCCCAAGCGCAACCGTCAGCGCCGCCGCACTCGTGGCGGACAGCCCGCGGGCGGACAAAACGCGGCGGCCAGCACGTCAAACAGCGCGCCGAAAGCCGAGTAACACCGGCTTTCGGGTGCGAGTCACTTCGTCTTAACTGGCTTCCTCTTAGCTGGATTTTTCTTGGCTGGCTTCAAGGAAGCGATCAACACCTGTGCAATCTGGCGATACGCCTCGGCGCCTTTATGGCTCTTGGCAGTAGACAGAATCGTCCGGCCGATCGCGGGCGCCTCGGCGAACCGGATCGTCTTGGGAATCGGTGGTTCCAAGACGGTCAATCCGTAGGTTTCTTCGATCGCTGCCAACACGGCGCGGGCGTGTGCTGTGCGACCGTCATACATGGTCGCCAGAACTCCGCGGATCTCAAGATCCGGGTTGATGAACTGGCGCACGTCGTGGATGGTGTCGAGCAACTGGCCCACGCCTCGGTGCGAGAGCGTCTCAGCTTGCAAGGGAACAATCACTTCGTCGGCTGCTGACAGCGATCCGACAGTCAGCACACCCAGCGCGGGCGGGCAGTCGATCAGGATCCAGTCGTAGTCGTCTGCGACCTTCGCCAAGGAAACTCGCAGGCGCTGCTCACGGCCCGTCATCGAGACGAGGCTTTCTTCGGCAGCAGCCAGGCCGATCGTGGCAGGAACGAGGTTCAGTCCCTCATCTGAAATCACGATCGCGTCAGTGACGGGCGCTTTGCCCAACAGCACCTCCGCGATCGAGGTTTCGACGTCTTCAGGATCAATGCCCAAGGAGAACGTCAAGGAGCCCTGCGGGTCCATATCAACGAGCAAAACTCGCTGTCCGGCCTCGATGAGCGCGGCACCGACGGAAGCCACACTCGTGGTCTTCGCGACGCCGCCCTTTTGATTAGCGAAAGCTATGGTGGTCGACACACAAGCCATTCTGCCAGTAGGACGGTCCCAGCCAGCCACCCTCTAGGCATCTACTGGCATGATTTCTCTATGACGACCACGGCACTGATCACGGGGGCTACGGCAGGCATAGGAAACTCTTTTGCCCGCGCGCTAGCCAAACAGGGCTCGAACCTGGTTCTGGTAGCACGCGACACCGCGCGACTCGAGGCGCTCGCGGCCGATTTGGAACGCAAATACAAGATCACGGCCGAGGTCATCAGCGCAGATTTGGCCACCACCGAGGGCATGGACCGTGTGGCGGAGCGTCTGACTGAATCGTCTGCCCCGGTAGACCTGCTGGTGAACAACGCCGGGGCGTCCTTGGCGCGCTGGTTCGGCTCGACAGATATTGCAGACGAAGACCGTCAACTCGACTTGCTCGTTCGTGCGCCCATGCACTTGATGGACGCGGCCCTCAAAACGATGGTGGGCCGTGGTCGGGGCGCGATCATCAACGTGGCCAGCGTCGCCGCCTTCACTCCGCGCGGCACCTATTCAGCGCACAAGGCGTGGCTCGTCAACCTCTCGCAGTGGGCGAACATCAAATACTCAACGGCCGGCATCACCGTCCAGGCGTTGTGCCCAGGCTTCACGCGCACCGAGTTTCACCAGCGCATGCAAGCAGAAATCGCGAACGTGCCCAAGTGGATGTGGTTGTCCTCAGACGCCGTTGTTCGCGGCTCGCTGCGCGACCTCAAAAAGGGCAAGCCCATCTCTGTGCCTTCGCTTCGTTACAAAGTCCTAGCGTTCCTGTCGCGGCACGCGCCTTCCGGCTTGGTCGCCAAAATCGCCAAAAAAGGTCGTTAATGAGCGTCCCCAAGACACTGGAGATCCCCGAAGGCGTGTTCGCTACTCGGGTCGCCACCGAACGTGCCCTTCACGCGGCACACATCGCTCGGGCCCGTCATCGGCGAGGAAACATTCTGCTTGTTCCCGGCTGGACGGGCAGCAAAGAAGACTTCACACCCATGCTGCCGTTGCTGGCAGCCGAAGGGTTCGACGTCGTCGCTTTCGATCAACGCGGCCAGTACGAGTCCCCCGGACGCCCCGACGATGATTACAGTCTCGCCGGTTTCGCCGACGACGCCATGGCCGTAGCCAAAGCAGCCTTCCGCAGCGGGCCACTGCACATCATGGGCCACTCGTTTGGCGGGCTGGTTACTCAAGAACTCAGCACCATGTATGCCGAGCGCCTCACCACGATTTCGTTAGTGTGCTCCGGCCCGGGCGCGCTCGGCGACTCCGATACTCGGCCGCTGCAGCGCATGTCGAATGCGCTCGGCAAGTTGCCTCTGGCACAAATTCACGAAATGCGCGATCAAGGCGTCAAACGCCCGGCACAGATCACGCGCTTCCTCGGGCAACGGTTCACCTCGAACTCCCCCGATTCACTCAAGGCGATGACGCAGCACCTGCTTGAAGCGCCAGACATCATCGAGAGCGTGGCAGCCACCGGGCTCCCTGCTTGGGTGGCTCGTGGCGCGACGGATGACGCGTGGCCGTGGGAAGCCCAAGAAGACATGGCACATCGCTTAGGAACCGAGATCGAGATCTTGCCCTCAGCCGCGCACTCCCCCGGCGTTGAAGCTCCCGAGGAACTCGCCCAAGCGTGGCTGCCGTTCGTCAACAAATACACGAACAACTAACAGCACCCACCCGACTCGGCGCGCGGTTCAGCCTGAGCACCACGCGGCCGAAGTTCTATGCCGGCTCAGGAACTGAACAGGCGCTCGTATTCTTCGGGTTCGGTCATGTTGGCGCCCAACGCAAAAGACGGACCCTTGCCGGTGCCGTGATAGTCGCTCGAACCGGTTTGCACGAAGTTGAAGCGATCCGCCACCACGCGCAATTGAGCGCGTTCCAGCACACCGTGGTCGAGGTGTTCGATCTCGATGCCCACCAAGCCAACGTCGGCGAGTTGTTCGAAGAGTTCGTCTGTTGCGTATTCGGCGCTATCGCGTGCCAAACAGTGAGCCAGCACAGGCTTGCCCCCCGCTTCGAGCACCAATTGAATCGCGCGAGGCAAATCGATCGAGTACTTGTGGACGTACGCCGGACGCCCCTGAGCCAGCCACATCGCGAACGCCTCGTCACGATCGCGGGCCTGGCCCGTAGCGACCATCGCGTCCGCGACGTGGGGCCGACCGAGTGAGGCGGCCGAGACCGATTGGGCCCGAACGTGCTCGACGTTCAAATGGATATCGTG
>JAAZCT010000175.1 GCA_012513165.1 Actinomycetales bacterium | reverse complement strand
GCTGACAGGATTTGAACCTGCGACCCCGTGACCCCCAGTCACGTGCGCTACCAAACTGCGCCACAGCCCGTGGCAACCTTCGTTACTTTACCGCAGGGTTCTCACGCGAGCGCAGCCGGATGAACACACCTCGACCGCACTAAGAATTTAGCGTTCGCTGCGCTTCTTACGCGGGCGCTGCTGGAGCCGGATCGGCGTCCCAACGAAACCAAATTCCTCGCGCAGACGACGTTCAATGAACCGCATGTAGCCAGCTTCGAGCTTGCCCGAGGTGAACAAAACAAATGTCGGCGGAGCAGTTGATGCCTGGGTGCCGAACAAGATGCGTGACTGTTTTCCGCCGCGAATCGGGTGCGGGTGTTCAGCCACAATGCGCCCAAGGAAAGTGTTCAGAGCACCAGTGCCGACCCGGGTCTCCCAGCCTTCACCAGCCGAATTCAAAGCGCGCACTAGGCGATCGGTATGCCAGCCGGTTCGGGCGGCAAGGTTGATGCGCGGCGCCCACTGGACCTGCACGAGATCGCGTTCGATTTCGCGGTCCAAGTAGTAACGGCGCTCTTCGTCGACCTTGTCCCACTTGTTGAAGGCGATCACCAGCGCACGGCCGGCTTCAGCCGCCGACGTGATGATGCGGGTGTCTTGCTCCGTCAACGGCTGACTGGCATCGATCACCATAACCGCAACTTCGGCGCGGTCTAGTGCCACCGAGGTGCGCAAACTGGCGTAATACTCGTGACCCGAAGCTTCGCGTACGCGGCGACGCAGGCCGGCCGTATCGATGAAGATCCACTCGGTGCCACCCAAATGGATGATCTCATCGACAGGATCAACAGTCGTGCCCGAAGCATCGTCAACAACCACACGGTTTTCGCCAGCGAGTGAGTTCAGCAAACTCGACTTGCCGACATTGGGTTTACCAATTATGGCAACGCGCCTACGTGGGTCTATTGCTTCAAGATCTTCGGGAGGAGGATCGGGCAACGCATCCAAAACTGCGTCAAGCAGATCGCCACTCCCCCGGCCGTGCATTGCCGAAACTGGATAGGGCTGTCCTAACCCGAGTGCCCACAGACTTGAGGATTCGAGTTCGCCTCGCTGGTCATCGACTTTGTTTGCAGCCAAGACCACGGGCTTTTTGGCGGCGCGCAGCAACTTGACCACACGCTCGTCGACATCGGTAATCCCCACCGTCGCATCGACAACAAAGACCACCGCGTCAGCAATTCCAATGGCAATCTCGGCTTGTTCCGCGATACGTTCAGCCATTCCCTTGGCCTCTGGATCCCAACCGCCAGTATCGAGCAGCGTGAACGCTCTGCCGTTCCAGTTCGCATCGTAAGAAACGCGATCACGGGTAACACCGGGCACATCTTCGACCACGGCTTCGCGGCGACCGAGGATTCGGTTCACGAGCGTGGATTTGCCAACGTTTGGTCGGCCGATGACCGCGACTACAGGGATGGAGGACACTCGGTGATCCTACCGGTTCAAGCGCGATTCACCCATTCGCCTCGGGAAGCATGGCAACAATCGCGTCAATTACTTCCGCGAGCGTCTGGTGAGTTCCGTCGACCAAGACAGCGTCAGCGGACTGTTTGAGCGGTGACGCTGCACGATTTGAATCGATCGCGTCCCGCAACGCCAAGGCTTCACGCATCGCCTCTTCGTCATCGACGCCCATCTCCGCGGCCCGTCGTTGGGCCCGAGCGACCGGGTCAGCGTAGAGATAGATCTTGAGCGTCGCGTTGGGAGCAACAACCGTTCCGATGTCCCGTCCTTCGATCACGATTCCGGCTATCGCCGTGTCAATCGCGAGTTTCTGCGATTCGACAAGGACGGTACGAACAGCCGGCACCGCTGCGACCTTGCTGACGGCAGCAGTTACTTCGCTCGTACGAATCGCTTCGGCAACATCAACACCGTTCAGTTCAATTGTGGGATTCAGCGGGTGCGTGCCTGCGTGAATTGTGGCAGTAGGTACGGCTGCTGCGATCGCTTTCGGGTCGTCTAAATCGACACCCGCACGCAGCATGGCCAGCGTCATAGCACGGTACATCGAGCCCGTATCGAGATACGCGAGACCCAAACGATCGGCAACGCCACGCGAGGTGCTCGATTTGCCCGAACCGGAAGGCCCGTCGATCGCAATAACAATGGGTTCGGTCATCAATCTGCTCCTAGAGGTAGGCGGTCCAGCCGCGAGAGTTCAATGCGCCGGCTAAAAACTCGGCGCGTTCCGGTACGACCAAGATTTCCACCAAGCCGACCGGCCGGCCTACTTCGTGGTCGATTCTCACGTCTTCGATGTTGACGTCAACATCGCCCGTGTCGACCAGAAGCCGCGCCAGTTCGCCGGGCTCGTCGTCAATCGTGACATAAACGGTGGTGACATCGCTCGGCAGATCGCCGTGCTTACCAGGAATGTGGTTCGTGCCAGAACGGCCGCGCGCCAACACCGCATCCAAACCGCTTGCTTTGTCTTCAACAATGGAAATGAGTTCGTCAAGCCGAACACGCAGCTCATTCAAGGTTTCCGCCACGGGCTCAGCGTTCGCGCGAATGATGTCTACCCACAAACCCGTATCGCTTCTGGCAATTCGGGTCACGTCGCGCAGTCCCTGACCTGCCAGCACCATTTGCGATTCCGACGTGTCATTAAGCAGCCCTGCCGCTAGATTCGACACTAGATGGGGCACGTGCGAAACCACGGCAACTGCACGGTCGTGCGACTCTGCTTCCAATCGCACAGTGACTGCTCCGAGAGTCCGGGCGAGATCTTCAACCGCAGCGATCGCTGCTGCGCTCGAGTATTCCGTTGGCACGATGGCCCACGGCCGTCCTTCAAACAAACGAGCCGAGCCAGCCAAAGGTCCGGAACGTTCCTTACCAGCCATGGGGTGTCCTCCAACGAACCGCGGCTCCGTGATCGCCGAACACACGGCTTGCTTCACGCTTCCCACGTCTGTGATGACGGCGTCCGGAAACTCAGCCAAGGCCGCTTCGACTTCCGCCGCCAACACGCTGGGCGGGACGGCTAAGACGACAATGGCAGGTGCTTCGACGGGGGCGTCCGTTCCGGCGCCGAGACCCACAGCTAACTGCACATTCTCGGCATCAACATCACGCAAATGCACCTGCACGCCTGCTGCCGTCAGGCCCAGTGCGACAGAGGTCCCGACCAGCCCAGTGCCCACAACGAGGACGGGCGATTCGACCGGAGTGGGGACGCTGCTCATGAGGCAACGCTATCGAACAGCGCACCAAGTTCATCACGGGTGAGGTTCCGCATTGCCCCGTTGCGAAGATCCCCGAGTTTCAACGGCCCGAATGCCGTGCGAGTCAACTCGATTACCGGATGCCCAACCTCGGCCAACATTCGGCGCACAATCCGATTTCGACCCACATGAATGTCAAGTTCGACCAGGCTGCGGCCGTTGTTCCGGTCACGGATATGGAACCTATCGACAGCTACCGGCCCGTCCTCCAGCTCGATGCCCGCTTTGAGTTTCACTCCGAGCCCGTCTGGCACTTCACCCGACACCAAGGCCACATACGTCTTCGAGACCTCAAACGACGGGTGCGCGAGCCGATGCGCAAGATCTCCGTCGTTCGTGAGAATCAACAAACCCGACGTATCCGTATCAAGACGTCCAACGTGAAACAGTCGGTCATCGCGACCGGCCAACAACTCCGAGAGGTCGGGCCTGCCTTGTTCATCGGCCATCGTAGTGACGATGCCGCGGGGCTTGTTGAGTAGTACGTAGGCGTGATCTGACGGAGGCGGGATGCGTTTGCCGTCAACTCGAATCACGTCGACTGCCGGGTCAACCCGCACGCCCATCCGGTCGAGCACTTCTCCGTTGACTTCAACTCGCCCGGACGCCATCAAGGCTTCGCAGGCGCGGCGGCTGCCGAGCCCTGCTTGGGCAAGCGCCTTTTGAAGTCTGATTGGTTCACTCACTGTCAACCTCCGCGCTGTGAGTTTCGGCCTCAGGCTCTGCGGGACTTTCCGTTTCTTTGACCTGCGTAGCGACTCGTTCTAGTTCGCTGTCGAGTTCGTCGATTCCAGGGAGCAACGGGGCAAGCGCTGGGAGTTCATCGAGTGACCCCAAGCCCATGCGTTCCATGAAGAAACTACTCGTTCCATACAAGATCGCCCCGGACTGTGCCTCGTGCCCGAGTTCAACGAGCAGCCCTCGCGTCCCGAGCGTCCGAACGACTCCGTCAACGTTCACCCCCCGAATCGCAGCAATGCGTGAACGCCTAATCGGCTG
>JAAZCT010000174.1 GCA_012513165.1 Actinomycetales bacterium | reverse complement strand
GTCAAGGCGTACAACGCGGCCGATATGCGAATGATCATGCATTTGTCGGCTGAGCTTCAAAAGTCCCAGCTGCCACTCCCTGAATTAGCTCACCAGTTTCGAGACACCATGGCGACATGGGAAAGAGAGGCCCATAAACATGTCGCCTCGTCGCCCTCGACGTATGCCTTGAATCATGTTGCAACGATCGAGTATGGCTTCGCTGCTCTGCACTCCCACCTCCTCGGACGGGCAGCAAAGGAAGGGCTGCTACATCCGGCGGATGTGGAAACAGCACTGACGACAACGGCTGCATCTATGGACGCGTGGAAAGCGCTGGCTGTCGAGGTTAGGGATATTGGTTGGTCGACAAACATTCCGATGTCTATATCGTTCCTTGAAACATACAAAATCACAGAGCACGCCATCGCGAACTCAGTGAAGGTTCTTGAACAGCAAGACCTCATTCCTTTGATAGGTGTTCTCAACACACACGTGGCCGTTGCCTACGATCTTTCTGCCCACCTCGCTGAAATACTGGAGACCACTGACCTCGAAGCGCCGAAGGCAGCGATTCGTCGACTCGCGCCAGAAGCAGGACTTTTCCCATCGAAACAGGCGCAGGCTAGGCATCCGGGCAAATTTCAGAAAGTTGCGGTACTCCCCCAAGAACTGATCGACAAGCTCGTAGAGAAAACAGACCATATTCGAGTTGCACACGATAAGTCTGTCCCCTCATTGATTATGTTCGACGCGTTCCATCGCCCCGGCTATCGCACGCCGACCCCATTCCAGGGCACCAGCTCTCCCCCACTTGCCACGAGAAACGGCCCCGCGCTGTGACATCTTTGGCAGCAACCCGACGCCAGTCTCCCGCCCATCTTCATCTAGTTTCGGAAACACGCGTAAATGTTCCGCGTTTCCGAAACCGACACGGGCATGATGAACTCATGGTGATTCGTCGTGGAACAGGCGGCCGTCCGAGTAAAGGGCCGCGAGACGCAATGAGGCTCCGCCCATCAGTTGAACTGGGAGCGATACTTAGAGCCAATGCTGCAGCCGCTGAAATGACCAACGGTGATTACTGCATTTCGCTGCTTGCACAAGAAATTGACAGAACACACATTGAGCCTGGGACTGGCAATCTTGCCTATATCGGCCCCCTGGACTCGATCTTCGTGCGACCACCCATTGATTTGGCGGTAGCCATTCGAGAAGCAGCCGACGCCGCAAACATGAGCATTGCCTCGTTCTGTTCGGTGCTTTTGGCCAACGCAATTGGTCGAACAGATTTGGCTGTCTTGCCCACTCCCCCATCTCAGGAGGTTTTGCCTTTGCATCGCACAGGCTAAAAGAAGCGAGGCCCGCACAATGTGCGAGCCTCGAAAGCTTCATTCAGATCCCGAATGCTTGGCGGCCAACGGATCTTGAATTTTGTACAACCCCTCGCCGAGGAGTTGGTTTCACGGTTTAGAAGGACTAGACCGTTGTATTTAGTTAGGTGGTGTACTGATGCCCAAGATAGCACTTGGGGACCCCAAATGCACATCACTGGCGTCACATGAGTCTCAGCGTGTCGCAGATCAGGCATGGGAGGCTTTAGCCCAAGCGGTGGCTGGCTGTGCTCGTGTCAGGGTTTCGCGCGATGGTGGGCGTACGTTCCGTAAACGTGATGAGCGTGCTTTAACTGCTGCCCGTCCTGCCGGCAAGCCGGCTGCTGTGCTTATTTATGGCAATGACGGCATGTGCCAGACGATCTCCATCGACTTGGATTCTTCTCGCGGTGGCGTTCCCCAAGTTCATAAGGATTTCGAGGCCATCACTAGGTTGCTCGAAAATATCGGGATTGCGTGGTTTGCTGACGAATCTCCTAACGGCGGCCGCCATATTTATCTTCCGCTGCACGAGCGCATGTCATTCGTCGATGCGTCCGAGCTCATCCGGCGTGTAGCTGCCACGTGGTCGACCGTTGACCCGATGCCAATGCTGGGCCTAACCGACGGGTGTATTCGACCGCCAGGCGCTGTCCATAAGACAGGCGGTGTGCAAACGCTGCTCGGTGACATTAAGGACGCTGTCGCAGCTGTGCACATGCCCACTCCCCCACACAAGCTTGAACAGTTCGCTGCTGTGCTCACCGAAGTAGTCACTCCCACTAGCGCCTCGTCGCCAGTTCGACATCTCCAATCTGTGTCCCCTGCGGGCCGTTTACGTGAACCTGACGGCACGTACGCGACGATTGCTCGCACCGGGACGTGGGATCCAGACAGGTATGACTCGGCTTCCGAAGCCCGCCAAGCCGTTGTGTGGGCCGCTGTCTCGACAGGAATGACCTTCTTAGACGTGGCACGCCGCATGAAAGACGGCACATGGCCGGGGCTGGCCGCGTTCTATGCCAGGTACGCGCCAGAACACCGAAACAAAGCTTTGAGCCGCGACTGGAACAAGGCGGTTTCCTTTGAAAAACACAGGAGAAATAACAACAGTGGAAGTAGTGCGCGCGTAGGCACCACAAGGGGGCAAGAAACACAGGGGGGCGGGGTCCACCAACGGATCCGCGCCTGGGTAAACGTCGTCGAGTTTGTGTTTGATGACTCCCGACGAGACGACTTAGCTGCACGGGCAGTACTTGCTGCTCTTGGAGAAGCTGCTGCACGAAAAGGGAGCCTCGAAGTTGAGTTTGGTAATCGCTCTTTGGCTCTTGCTACGGGATTGAACCAAGCAACTGTGGGTAAAGCGCTGAAACGTCTTTCAGATGAAGAGGACGCTCTTATTGATTTGATTCGTCCTGCCTCGGGTGTGCGTGCGGCATTGTGGGGTTTACGTGTTCCTGAATCGCACCGTGATTACGCGGAAAATACGGCGTGGATGCGAGGGCGTGTGAGGGGAGTTCGTCCGGTGTTCCGAGAGCTTGGTCTGCCGGCCGCGTTTGTTTATGCAGCTTTGGAGCGAGCAAAAGGTTCGATGTCTGCTCGAGAACTTTCCCGAGCAGCACATCTAGGTGGAACAACAACACGTGAAGCGCTCCAGGTTCTCCACGCCTGGGGTCTGGCTGATTTGAGTCCAAACGGGCGATGGAAGATTGGGACTGCTTCGGTGCAGCAACTAGCCGAAGCATTCGGGATTACCGAACAAGTTGCGGCCCAACTTCAAAAGTATCGACAAGAACGTCTTATTTGGTGGCATCGTCTCGGCATCGTCCGTTTGACAGACTCAGAAGGATCGGTTGGACGGTTCGACG
>JAAZCT010000173.1 GCA_012513165.1 Actinomycetales bacterium | reverse complement strand
TTCCTTCGGGAGCCGGCCCCATTTTTGCGCGATTGGGGCTTGACGCTGCAAAAAATTCGAAACTTGGGTCGCATCATTTCACTTCGACCACTTGAGAAAAAACCGTCACAAAAGCATGAAATTGCAACTTATTTGTTTGTTAGGGTCCGGATGTTGTGTCGTCAAAATAGTGGGGGCTAGATGTTGTGGGCTCGAGTCTTAAGCGCGTTGAGTTTGAGTGGGTGCCTTGTCGTGCTGGGAGTGTTTCCTTCGTACAGTTCAAGTGATGAAGACCTAAAGGTCCTCAGCGTTATGGAACAGCATTCAACAACGAGCAACGAAATTGAATATCAAGTGCTCAATAACACTGTGGACTTGGAGTCTTCTTTAGACGAGGATTCTGTCATCGATGTTGAGATTAACGGCGTGGGACTTACCGTTGAATCGGATTCTGAAACGACTATCGAATTTCGCCCGGCCAAGGAAAGCAGCCCGTCTTTCGACCTAACGATTGACTATCTTAAGGACGATGCCCATCCGGTTATTCTGAGCAACGGGCTGGTTGAGTTTGAAGCTGAAGACCCGGATATTCGCGCATATGCAGCAGTAAAGGATGATGGGTCGGTTCAGGTGGTTACTGCGATAACGAGCCCTGACGCCCCCGAGGAGTATCTTTATTCGCTTGAGATTCCAGCGGGTGGCGAGATCGTAGAGTTGGGGGACTCGTTAGCAATTCTCGATGAGAACGAAGAATTTATTGGAGCAGTCGCACCTGCATGGGCTATCGATGCGAACGGCGTGCCAGTTCCCACAGAATATGTAGTGGACGGAACGTCTGTTACCCAAGTAGTTGAACATCAGGCACACGACGTGGCCTATCCGGTTGTTGCCGATCCCTGGTTAGGAGTGAACTTGCTGGCCGGTACATGGGTAAATCGCAAGGGGCCTCACCCTGATTACGGAACCGTGTATTCGACGAAACTCAGTTCTTGGGGTTGGACTGTTTATGCTGGCTCGACGAGTGGCCCACTTCTTTTAGTTGGTGGCCAAAAAATTCTCCGTGACGCTGGGTGGAAAGAATTTAAAGCGCGCCGCCAGAAAGTAAATACTAAGACGATGCACCAGCAATACCTTTGCCACGTGCAATATGGTTACGCCATCTGGGCCGCCGGAGTGCACTGGGATTTGGAATCCAAGCGGTCAGTTAAGAACAACTGGGCGACCACGAACCCGCTTTCACACAAATGCAACTGGAAGTAGGAAAACTGAAGATGACGAATGACTCTGACGCGAAAAGCACTTCAGGACTCGGTGCGGTTCCGCTCAAGTTCGTGGTGATCGCGGTGTCGGTATTCCTCGCTTTCATGCTGGTGGTTGTCATTTTTGTCGAATACACCGGCAGCGATCTGAACCGGCGGGGAATGTCGGTGAGTCTTTTTGTGCCGACAGCTGAAGAACTCAGCGATGGCGATGAATATTACTCGATCCTCAGCGGGCTGACGGACAAGACTAGCGAGGTGTGTCCCCTCGTTGGTTGTAATCAAGCATATGAAGGTGACCGAGTGACGCTCGTTCGTTTTGATACGAAAAAGCAAGCAACCGTGTATACCGCACTGCTTGCTGGGGAGGCCTACCAATCCGACTGGATCGTTGCGCACTTCACGGATCCGACGATTACTGATGAACACCGTATGCGGCTTGCGGGCTCGCTTGACGGTGCATGGGCGAGTGATGACCTATGACCACAGATTCCACCACTCGGCACATCTCAGAACCTGAGCGGCAGCCTCGAATGGTCAGACTCAGCTCAGTGCTGGTTATCGGCGTAATTGTCTTTGTTTTGGCGACCGTTTCGTATGCCTATTGGCAGTATTCCAAGGTTACGCATGATTCATTCCGTCGAGATATCCCACTTAGCTTGTATGTTCCCCGTGCTCACGATGTAGAACGCGGTACCTACTCGGCTCCCGTATTGGTGGGCCTCTCTGAGAAAACGGACGAGATTTGTTCCGTGAACGAATGCAACCAAGCCTTTGAGGGCAACCGCGTGAAACTGATGCGTTTCGACTCGAAGGCCAAGGCATCGAAATTCGCTAGAAGTCTCGACGGCAGCACCGCCTATCGATCAGGTTGGATCGTTGTGCAGTTCACGGACCCCACTGTGTCACGCGAAGAACGCTTCCGTTTGGCGTTCCTTCTAGATTCGACTTGGACCAGCGAACATCGAGGTTCCGAGGGCTAGCCGAGAGCGCACTTTCGCTCATTGCGCTGTTACGATGGCGGTCGCGATGGCGGCGATGCCTTCGCCCCGCCCGGTGAGTCCCAAACCATCGCTCGTCGTGCCGGAAACGGACACGGGAGCGCTAATAGCCTCACTCAACACTTGCTCAGCCTCAGCCCGGCGGGTTCCTACTTTGGGTTTGTTGCCGATGATCTGGACGGCCACGTTGCCGATCGTGAACCCGGCCTCACGCAGGATCCGGGCGGTCGCCTCTAAGAACTGCACCCCGCTCGCTCCGGCCCATTGTGGATCGGCGGTCCCAAAATGACTGCCAATGTCGCCGAGCCCAGCCGCCGAGAGCAGCGCGTCAACCATCGCGTGCGCCGCGCAATCGCCATCGGAGTGCCCGGCCAAACCCCGTTCGGATTCCCACTTCAAACCGGCTAACCACAACTCTTGGCCAACAACGAGTTCGTGAACGTCAGTGCCGATGCCTACACGCATAGAGGTCATGGTGAGCACGCTAC
>JAAZCT010000172.1 GCA_012513165.1 Actinomycetales bacterium | reverse complement strand
GAGCCGCACAAGCACCGCGAGGTCGACATCCTCACGTGGGTGTTGAACGGCACGCTCGCGCACGAAGACAGCACTGGCTTCGGCGGGGACGTCACTCCGGGCACCCTGCAGCACCTCAACGCAGGTCCGGGCGTCACCCACAGCGAACGGAACGCCTCGACCACTGAACCGCTTGTATTCGTGCAGATGATGGTGCGCGCCAATCTGGCCAGCGAGCCGTCGTATGGGCAAGTAGAGATCCCCGTAGTCCCAGGCCTGCACCCCGGACCCGAAATAGACGCTGACGCCAGCGTGTTTGTGGCTCGAGTGGATGGACAACCGCTCGCCGTGCCCGCCGCGGCATCCCACCTGATCCACGTCACCGCCGGCACGCTCACTGTGAACGGGACGGCACTCTCGGCCGGAGACCAGTGGCAGGGCGCCGCAGCGACGCCGCTCGAGTTGACTGCGCTGGCCCCGGCAGAGGCCATTGTTTGGCTGTTGCGATAGACGCAGGGCGAACGCGGCTCGGGTGGTAACGCACCCGAACTGTGGCTAGCCTGACAGTATGCGTACATGGGCCGAGCATGAGGCCGCAGTCGCCGATCTGAGGGACTCGTATGATGCAATCCCCGAGCACGAACCAGTTCGATTAGCCAAGCGCACGTCGAACCTCTTTCGGCCGCGCGCACAGACTCGAACGCCCGGTTTAGACGTCGCGGCGCTCGATGACGTAGTCGCTATCGACCCGCATGCCCAACTGGCCGACGTGCAAGGGATGTGCACTTACGAGCGACTCGTGGAACAAACCCTGAGTCACGGGCTGATCCCCACCGTCGTGCCCCAACTGCGAACCATCACGCTCGGGGGAACAGTCACCGGCTTGGGTATCGAATCGACTTCCCTGCGACTCGGCCTCCCGCACGAAGCCGTCACCGAAATGGACGTGTTGTGCGGAAACGGCGATATCATCACGGCCGCGCCCGACGGAGAACATGCCGAGTTCTTCAACGCGTTTCCCAACTCGTACGGCAGCCTCGGATACGCCACGCGGATTCAGATTCGGCTGGTTGCCGTGCCGCGCTTCGTGGAACTCCAGCACCGATTAGTGTGTGGGGCCAACGAGGCGATCCGGCTCATCGAAGAGGTTGCAGCCACCGGCCAGTTCGAGGGGCGTCGGATCGACGCGATCGACGGCACCGCCTTCTCGCCGGCCGAAATCTACTTGACGCTGGCCACCTTCACCGCAGAGCAAGGCCCTTGCAGCGACTACACCGGCCAGTCGATCTACTACCGCTCGATTCAGAACCTCGAATACGACAGACTCACCATGAACGACTACCTCTGGCGGTGGGACACCGACTGGTTCTGGTGCTCGCGTGCGTTCGGGGCTCAAAACCCGGTGCTCCGCCGGATCTGGCCACGCCGAAAGCGCCGCAGCGACGTCTATCACCGGATGGTGGCGCTCGATAGCAGGCTTGGAATCAGCAGGGGGCGCGACCGGCTCAAGCGCGTCCCCGGGCGCGAGCGAGTCGTGCAAGACATCGAGATCCCTGTTGCGCAGTTGGGCGAGTTCCTCGAATGGTTCGATCGCGAAGTGGGGATGCGGCCCGTCTGGATCTGCCCGCTACGAACCAAACAGGCTTGGGCAACTTATCCGCTCGAGCCCAACGAGATTTATGTGAACCTCGGCTTCTGGGGCACTGTCGAAGTGCCGAAAGATAGTCCGTCGGGCGCCGTGAACCGAAAGATCGAATGGGAAGTGCGAGCCATTGGCGGCCACAAGTCCCTGTACTCCGAAGCCTTCTATACACGCGAGGATTTCGACTCGCTCTATGACACGGCGAACCTAGATCGACTGCGCGCAACCTACGATCCGGCCGGCCGCCTGACCAGCCTCTACGAGAAAACAGTGAGGAATAGTTGACCAATGTTGGACCACAAACCGCTCATCGCACCCACGCTCGACGCGCTGCTCGTTGACGGCTTCGCACTCCGGTTCGAGGCCTTCGACGGGAGCACCGCAGGGCCAGCCGATTCGCCCTATGCGATGCGGCTGCTGAACGAGCGCGGCTTGGCCTACGTGCTCACCGCACCGGGCGACCTCGGCTTCGCGCGCGCCTATGTCTCGGGAGACCTCGAGATCGACGGCGTTCATCCGGGCGATCCGTACGATGCGATGACGGTGATCCTGAACCAGATGCAAGTCAAGGTGCCTGGGCCAGCCGAGCTGGTGCAACTGGTGCGTAGCCTCGGGTTGAGCAACCTCGCCCCGCCCGAACCTCCCGCAGAAGAGCACCTCCCGAAATGGCGCCGCGCCCTCGAAGGACTGCGGCACAGCAAAACCAGAGACGCCGAAGCGATCGAACACCACTACGACGTGTCGAATCGGTTCTACGAACTCGTTTTGGGACCGTCCATGACCTACACCTGTGCGGTTTTCCCCACCGTAGATGCCAGCCTTGAAGAAGCTCAAGAGGCCAAATATGACCTCATCTGTCGCAAACTCGCGCTCAAGCCGGGCGATCGACTCCTCGCCCTTGGCTGCGGTTGGGGCGGCATGGTCCGCCACGCGGCAAAACACTACGGGGTGATCGCATTGGGCGTTACGCTCTCTCACGAACAAGCCGACTGGGCACAAGCCGAGATCGAGCGCCAAGGCTTGAGCGACCGCGCCACCGTGCGATTCAACGACTATCGAGACCTGGCCGAAACCGACTTCGATGCAATCAGCTCGATCGGCCTGACCGAACATATCGGCATCAAGAACTACGCCGACTATTTCGGGTTCGCCTACGATCGCCTGCTGCCTGGCGGCCGTATGCTCAACCACTGCATCACTCGACCCAGCACCACAGCCAGAGCCAGTGCTGGCCCGTTCATCGACCGTTACGTCTTCCCCGACGGCGAACTGACCGGAGTCGGCACCATCGTCACCGAGATGCAAAACGCGGGCTTCGAGATCCGGCACGCTGAAGACCTGCGCGAGCATTACGCACTCACCTTGAAAGCTTGGTGTGAGAACCTCGCGACCAACTGGGACGAGGCGCTGAGCGAAGTGAGCGAAGGCCGTGCAAAAGTGTGGGGAATGTATATGGCCGGTTCGCGCCTAGCTTTTGAGAGAAACGAGATTCAGTTGCATCACGTACTCGGTGTCAAAACCACCCGCAAAGGGAACGCAAGCTACCCACTTCGGGTGGACTTCTGATGCGGATTGCTACCTGGAACGTCAACTCAATCCGCACCCGCGTTGATCGCGTCACTGCCTTCTTGGAACGTCATGACGTCGACGTGTTGGCCATTCAAGAGACCAAATGCCGCGACGACCAGTTCCCTGGGCAGGCCTTCGAAGAACTCGGCTACGAGTTCGCGCACTTCGGTGTGAACCAGTGGAACGGAGTCGCGCTCGTATCACGGGTCGGGCTCGAAGACGTGGCCACGAGTTTCGCGCCCAAGCAACCCGAGTTTGGCGAGATCCTCGAACCGCGCGCGATCGGCGCCACCTGTGGCCCGGTTCGCATGTGGAGTTTGTACGTGCCGAACGGCCGTGAACTGACCCACGAGCACTACACGTACAAGCTGCAATGGCTCGAAACGCTACGCACCTCCGCCGAGGTGTGGATGGCTGAAAACCCCGAACTGAAACTCGCTTTGGGCGGCGACTGGAATATCGCACCGCTCGATGAGGACGTGTGGGATATCGCTGCCTTCGACGGGTCCACGCACGTGTCGGCGCCAGAACGCGAAGCGTTCGAGAGTTTCATCAACTCTGGTTTCACCGAGCTCACACGCGAGCACACGCCCGGTCCGGGCACCTACACCTACTGGGATTACCAGAAACTGCGCTTCCCGAAGCGCGAAGGCATGAGGATCGATTTCATCCTCGGTTCACCCGCCCTCGCAGCCGTGGTCGACACCGCGTGGATCGACCGGGACGAACGCAAAGGCAAAGGCGCGAGCGATCACGCGCCGGTCGTGGTCGACCTGAAACTTGACTGAACCGGCGGGAATGCTCGGCGCCGACGAACGGGTCTAGACGGTGTGGCCCTCGGCAGGGGGTTCCTCATCTGGTGCTTCACACACGTACAGTTCATCGCGATTGACCAGGCCCGCCCGGAACGCGGCACGCCCCACCATGTGTGCCGACACCGGGGCAGTCAGCATCTGGAACACGATCAAAATGGCGATGAGCAGTCCGGCGCGCCACGAGTCGAGCCGAATTGCTAGGCCGGTCAGGATCAAGAGCAAGCCGAACGTCTGAGGCTTCGTACCTGCGTGCATCCGGTTCAGCAAATCGGGGAATCGAGCCACGCCGATAGCCGCGACGAGCGCGAATGAAGCGCCGGCGATCAGGAAGGCACCCGCAACGATGTCGGTGAGGTTGCTCATGGTCAGTCGACCTCCGACTGGTTCTCGGGCCCGGGCGCTTCAGGCTTGGTGTAACGGGCGATCGCTACTGATCCCATGAAAGCCACGAACGAGAGGGAAACCAGGATCGGCAGGATGTTTGTGTCTTTGCGGACGGCTGCCCATACGGCGAGCGCGCCTACCGTTGCGGCCACGAAAACGTCACTCGCGACAGTGCGGTCCAGCATCGTGGGTCCGCGCACAATGCGCGACATGCACACCAAACCAGTGAGGCCAAGTAGCACTGCGCAAATAACGGAAACAACCGACATGAATGTCATGCTTGTGCCGCCTCTCGTCGGGCGAGTGCTTGGTCATATTCGTCTTGGGACCCCAACGCCGCGAGGACTCGGTATTCCTGATCGTGAGCCATCTTGCGTGCTTCGGCCAGAGATTGGGGTGATGACACGTTCATCACGTGCAGCCACATCCGTTTGCCTTCGCTGTCCAACTCGATCAGAAGCGAGCCAGGCACCAAACAGATGAGTTCTGCAGTAAGGACCTGGAGCATGTCGGAGCCGGTAATCAGCGGCACTTCAATAAGTGCGGCGCTGGGCAATCTCTGTGGTCGGATAGCGAGCCAAGCCACTTGAAGGCTGGCCAAGAACATGTCCCACAGGAACACGGCAACGAGCGCGATCAGGCGCAGCGGCCGCACCACCGGCGCCAAATTGAGCGCCGGGAACGGGAACAAGAACACGATCAAGGTGGCAACGATCAGGCCGCCTGCCACCAGAATGCGGGTGACGTCTGCCCACAGCAAGAGCCACAGGATAGTGAGGGTGATGATCGCAAGGAATCTCGTCTTGTTCATCGGCTGGCCCCCTTGAACTCGGCGCAGAAGTCAAGCACGTCTTGGGTTCTCGGCAGGATCGCTTCGCTTTGGTCCCAACCGACCGGGTTGCACAGAACCGCATGAATATAGCGATTTGGGTCGGCGATCTCGTGGGCAGCGCGGTCAGACAGCGCCATCAGCGGTCCGGCAAAGACGGTCAGCGAGACGGTCACCATCGCCATCATCAGGGTGGGGATGCCCATTCCGAGCGGCATCCGCTGCTCGGCGGCGAGTCGCTCCCAGTTGCTTTCCTTCTTCGTCGAGGTGCTGACACCCGAAGAACCGTGCAAGGAGCCGCCCACGATTGCTTGGCTCTCGTGCGGGTCGAGGATGTCGCCTTCGTGTTCGCCGAACGGTTGCCAGAACGCGCGGTTCCAGATTTTCGACATGGCATAAAGCGTGAGCAGGCTGGTGACGACGCCGGCGCCGACGCCGAGCAGGGCCAACCAGTCGCCGGCGTCCACTCCGGCTTCAAGCAGACCCAACTTTCCAATGAACCCTGAGAACGGAGGGATCCCCGCCAAGTTCATCGCAGGCACGAAGAACAAGACCGCCAGGACGGGCGCACGTCGAGCCAGACCACCGACTCGATCGAGATTCGTGGTGCCAGATCGGTACTCGATCAGGCCCGCGATCAGGAACAACGTGGTTTGAACCGTGATGTGGTGGATCGTGTAAAAGATTGCGCCGGTGTAGCCCAGTTCGGTAGAGAACGCGAGCCCGAACAGCATGTAACCGATGTGGCTGACCAAGGTGAAAGACAAAATACGTTTGATGTCGCTCTGCGCGATGGCGCCGAGAATGCCGACCACCATCGTCAAGATCGACGCCCACAAGAGGAGATCGCGAATTTCGTGTTGCGGGAACAGCAGCGACTGGGTGCGGATGATGGCGTAAATGCCGACTTTCGTGAGCAACCCCGCGAACACGGCCGTCACCGGGGCAGGGGCGGTCGGGTAGGAGTCGGGCAGCCAAGCAGACAACGGGAAGACTGCGGCCTTCACGCTGAAAGCCACGAGCAATAAGAGTTGCAGGACCGTTGCGGTTTGGGTTGGCAACTCTGGAAGCCGTTGTGCCAGCTGGGCGAAGTTCAAGGTGCCCGTGGCGCCATAGACGGCTGCAATCGCCAGCAAGAACAGCGCCGAAGAAGCGAGCGAGACAACGATATAGATCGTCCCCGAGCGGACACGAGCGTGAGTTCCGCCCAAGGTAATCAGCACGAATGAGGCTGCCAACAACACCTCGAAGCCGACGAACAAGTTGAAT
>JAAZCT010000171.1 GCA_012513165.1 Actinomycetales bacterium | reverse complement strand
GTGTTGTCCGAGCTGAACGACCGTGGCCTGAACATTGTGAGTCTCACGGAGCCCGCCATCGACACCACTACGCCGATGGGGAAGGCGCTCTATGGCATCGTTGTTGTCTTTGCGCAGCTCCGCGTCGACACGATCAGAGAGAACACGCGCCTTGGTTTGGAGTATGCCCGGAGTCAGGGGAGGGTCGGCGGCCGCCCAACCGTGATGACGGCCGAGCGGATCGCCGCGGCCGAGAAGATGCGGGCAGAGAACCAGAGCTACGCCCGCATTGGGCGCGTACTCGGAGTCGGCGCATCGAGCGTCATGCGCGCGCTCGCAAAATAGCTATATAACTATGGTTATATTTTTGGTAGACTGGAAGCGGAGGTGGACACTATGGCAATCACAGAGATTCCCGTCGAGGCGGTCGCTGCACGGAAGGCGCAGCACTTGCGGAACATTGGAGAGCTGGACTACCGGCGCAGTCTGCTGCGGCTGAAGCAGCGTGGATTGCGTCAGAAGACGATCGCCGATCTGGTGAAGGTCTCGCAGCCGAATGTGCAGAAGGTATTGCAGCGGGCCGCTGCAATCCCGATGCCTCGTGAAGGTTTTTCGGGCGCAGATCCCTATGAGATTTGTGAACGATATGCCGCCGGACTCATCGACCGAGCGCAGCTTGTCGATGAGCTGACGCGCTGGGAGTACGTGCCACGGGCTCAGAGCAAGGATGCGTTTGATGATCTGCTGATGGACGTTGCGGGCTCGGTCGATGACCTAGACCGCGCGCTGGGCCGTGGGCTGATCGACGATGAGCTGTACGACGAGATTGGTGATCGCATCGAAGCACGGATGACGGTCGCGTGACCCCGGAGGAGCAGCGGCATATCGAGGTGGTCCAAGCGCTTTCTATTGCCGGTGGACCACTCGACAAAGACGGCCCACATGCGACTATCCGAAACCCAGCTTGGTATCGCTCGAACGGGTCGCGTAAAGCTGTACGACGGGCAACGCACGAACGCATCAAGGCCGCGGTAATGAGCCAGTCACCGAACGCGAAGGATGAAGGTCGAGCACTCGTGCTGGCCGGCCCGCCGGGTGCCGGGAAAGGGCGTGTCGCTGACACCGTGCTCGGCGCGGATCGCGACCATTACGTGAACATTGACGCGGATGAGTTCAAGAAGCTGTTGCTGCGCGAAGCGATGGCAGATGGCAGCTATGAGGAGTGGATCAAACCGACAGAGGTGCGCGACTTAGAGGCGCAGGGGGAGCGGTTTTATCCTCTTGAACTTGCCTCACTAGTGCATGAAGAATCGTCGATGCTTGCGCGCACGCTGCGCACAGAGATGATCGACCAGGGAACGAATATCATCGTCGACACGGTTCTGAGCGACCCTGACAATGCAGTGGAGCTTGGGGCGTATCTTGCGGAAGCCGGTTACCAGGTCACCGTCGTCGACGTCGAGGTGCCATTCGAGGTATCACAGGATCGGATCGTGCAGCGCTGGCAGCACGCGATGCAGGAAGCCGAGGCGGGCAAAGCAGACGCACTCGGCGGACGATGGGTGCCGAGCGCTTACGCTCGGCCGCTGTTCGACACTGAGCATGGACGCTCGAAGTCTCAGGACGCGGCAGCCCAACTCGCGCAGACATGCCCACGAGTGATTCGCTACGAGCGCCACTACACAAGCGCCGAGGAGCACCAGGCATCGTTGGTCGAGGGGCGCGAAGCCCAGCCAATTCGTGAGGTCGCTCAGGTGCGGTCGAAGCCTGGCGGAATGCTTGAAGCAGAGCAGTCGGTGAGCCGTCTTACCGCGGCCAGTTTCAGTGCTGACAGGTCCGCACCGCGAAGCGCAGGTGTGCAAGCGCAGAAGCAAAAGTCGCGTGCTGAACGAGCACAAGAGAACGGCATCGAACGATAGACCAACCGTTCTTTTCTCTTCCCCTGATAAAAGCCGCCCCGAACAAGATAGCCACCTGTCAAGGGTGCGGCGCAGCCGCATCACGGAGTGACGCGAAGCGCCCTTGACAAGTGGCTATCTTGTGCCAGTATCTCGGGCTCAGGGGGAGGGGAAAGCCCCACCGCAAGCGAACAACTAGGCCGTTGCCGGCTGCTGCGATGAAGCATTGTCGGAGAGCTTGAAATCAGATTCGAGGCCCGAAGCAGTCGTAGATACAGCGGGTGTTCGAGATGAAGTCTGAGCCGTGTTCTTACGCGGTGCCCGCTTGCGCGTGCGAGCCTTCTTATCGGGCTCTGCAAACCCAATCTTGCGCAGCTCATCGGCGCTCCATCCGGCACTTACAGCCGCGTTATACGCCTTCACATCATCGCGTTCAGCGGACGTCACTCGCTCACTGATTCGAGCTTGCAACTCCGCCAGCTCACGAGCACCATCCTCACGGATTGTATCGAGTTCGTTCCGAGCCTCAGCGAGCACACGGATTGCCTCGATGCGATCCTCCTGAGCACGACGGGCACGATCCATTACTTCTTCGATTGAAAGTTCCTTAGCCATGTCTCCATCTTACGGATGAAGACAGCTCGCGTCGACGTTTCTCGACCATATGCGAGCACGCCGCGGCGAAGCCGCGCCCGCTCCCCGCTGCCACAGTGAGCGACCATAAGTGGTGTCCCAGACGGAGCAAGCTATACAATTAGGTAACCTAATTGGGCTTGATCCTTGATATTCTGTCTAGGATGCGGCACACTGGGGGTGTGGTCACCGCAGTTGCGGTGTCGCTGCGCTGGGCCGGAAGGAGGTGCTGGGTTGTCTGTTGATTCGCATAATGATGCTGAACCGGTGCGCCGTCAGGCTCGCCGTCGTAACGTCAAGGGCGGTCGGATTGCTCGACACATTGTGAAGGTGAGCCCGGAGGAAGAAGGCCAGCTTCTCGCGCTCGCGTTGCAGTACAAGGTGACCGTTCCAAAGCTGCTTGTCGACTCAGCATTGGCGGGGGGAGCGGCTGCTGCTGCTGCGAACGAGTCTGTGCGTCACGAGGTCATCGCACAGATGTTCGCGACGCATCGTTTGCTCGCGGGTTTGGCGAACAACGTGAACCAGATGGCGAAGGCAACGAACGCTAC
>JAAZCT010000020.1 GCA_012513165.1 Actinomycetales bacterium | reverse complement strand
GTTCTTAGGCATATCTGGATAGCAGTAGTTCTTCCGAGCGAATCGGCACCATTCGGCGATCTCACAGTTGAGCGCCAAGCCCATCCTGATTGCCGATTCAACAGCTTTGGCATTCACTACTGGAAGCGAGCCTGGCAAGCCAAGGCACACGGGACACACTTGTGTGTTGGGTTCAGCACCAAACTCTGTGGGACACCCACAGAACATCTTCGATGCGGTGTTCAGTTCCACGTGAATCTCGAGGCCCATGACTGGTTCGTAGCGAGTCAAGGCCTCGTCGAAATTAACGAGAGTTTCAGTCATCGTGCTACCTCCAATTCCGGTGCTTGCTCAATCAAATAGCCGCCCCATTGTTGTGCGAGCAGACGCTCGAGCGCCGCACCAGCGTTATAGAGTCGATCGTCAGCCATGGCGGGTGCGAGGAACTGGACGCCGACGGGCAGACCGTCGGTCAAGCCAGCAGGCACCGAAATGCCCGGAATACCAGCGAGGTTCGCCGGGATCGTGGCGATATCTTGCAGGTACATCGCCATCGGGTCGTCGAGTTTCGCACCCAGCGGCCAAGCCGGGGTGGGCGCGGTGGGCGACATCAACACATCGACGTCAGCGAACACACGATCGAAGTCTTGAGCGATCAAGGTGCGGACCTTTTGCGCCGAGCCGTAGTAGGCGTCGTAGTAGCCACTCGATAGCGCGTAGGTTCCCAAGATCAAGCGACGCTTCACTTCGTCACCGAAGCCCGCGTCACGCGTGCTCGCCATCACTTCTTCAGCGCTAGGAGCGCTAACGTCTTCTGGACCTTGGCGCAGCCCGAACCGCATGGCGTCGAACTTCGCGAGGTTACTGCTCGCTTCACTGGGCAGCACCAAGTAGTAGGCCGCGAGTGCGTGCACGAAGCTCGGGCAGGAAACCTCGACGACGTCGGCGCCAGCCGCCGTCACGAGGGCAACGGCTTCATCGAAGCGAGCACGGACGCCCGGATCGAATCCGTCGCCACCGAGTTCCTTGACGATGCCGATGCGCACACCGTTCAGATCGGCGCGCTTGGCAGCCGCCACGATGTCTGGAACGGGCTGGTTGAGGCTGGTCGAATCGCGCGGATCGTGTCCCGCGATCACTTCGTGCAACAACGCCGCATCCAACACCGTGCGCGAAACCGGGCCGATTTGGTCGAGGCTGCTGGCCAGTGCGATCAGGCCGTAACGCGAGACTCCGCCGTAGGTGGGCTTGATTCCGACGGTGCCGGTAACCGCGGCAGGTTGACGAATCGACCCGCCCGTATCCGAGCCGATAGCCAACGGCGCTTCAAATGCGGCCACTGCTGCGGCCGAACCGCCGCCAGAGCCACCGGGGATCACGTTCGTGTCCCACGGGTTACGGGTCGGACCATAAGCCGAGTGTTCGGTGGAGGAACCCATCGCGAACTCGTCGAGGTTCGTCTTGCCGAGGATCGGCATGCCTGCTGCTTTGAGGCGTTCTACGACCGTGGCGTCATAGGGCGGTACCCAGCCTTCGAGGATCTTCGCTCCCGAGGTGGTGGGAATGCCGCGAGTGGCGAGCGCGTCTTTCACTGCGATCGGCACGCCAGCGAGCGGCGCGAGCGTTTCGCCGGCAGCACGTGCCGCGTCGACGGCGTCGGCGGATTCAAGAGCCGAATCGGCCGAAACCTGCAGGAACGCGTGGATCTCGCCGTCAACTGCGGCGATGCGATCGAGTGACGCTTGAGTCACCTCTCGCGAGGAAACATCACCCTTGGCGAGCAGTTCGCTCAGGTGCGCAGCTGTGGCGCGTGTCAGGTCTGTCATGTCAGTCCTCCCCCAGGATGCGCGGCACGAGGAAGCGTTGTTCTTCGCTTTCCGGAGCGCCCGCGAGAGCTTCCTCGGCCGTCAGGCCGGGTGTTGCGACGTCCTCGCGGAACACGTTGGTGACGGGAACCGGGTGGCTCATCGCAGGAGTATCTGCGTCGACCACTGATTGCACCACCTTAACGTGTTCGAGGATGGCTGCCAGATCGGATCGTAAGTGATCCAGTTCGGCATCGGTCAACTGAATCCGAGCCAAGTTCGCCACATGGGCAACTTCTTGGCGCGTGATTTGACTGGACTCGGTCATGGAGGCCCTTCGACGTCGTTTCGGGGTGTTTGCCTCAGTCTAGTGAGGCGAGTGCGGGTGGTTTAGGTCTGGTCGAGCCCGGCTGGGCCTTGGGTCACCAAAATGGCGAACTCGGCGGCGTCCAGCACGCGAATGCCGAGGTCTTCGGCCTTGGCGAGTTTGGACCCGGCTCCCGGTCCGGCAGCTACGAAGTCGGTCTTTTTGCTGACGCTGGAGGCTGCTTTGCCGCCGGCCGCGATGATGGCTTCTTTCGCGCCGTCTCGGGTGAATCCGTCGAGGGATCCGGTGGCCACCACGGTCAGCCCGGTGAGCACGCCCTCGATCGAAGCCAGCGCGCCCGGACCGGGATGGTCTGGAGTCGCGAATCGGACGCCCGCTGCTTGCCAGCGGTTCACGATGTCGAGGTGCCAGTCGACCTCGAACCATGCGAGGAGGGACTGCGCGATGATCGCGCCCACGCCTTCAACGGCAGAGAGTTCGTCCAGGCTGGCTTCACGGATCGCAGCCAAAGAACCGAAATGGTCTGCAAGCGCCCTGGCAGCGACCGGCCCCACGTGGCGAATGTTGAGCGACACGAGTTGGCGCCACAAGTCTTTGGTCTTGGCTTTCTCGAGTTCCAGCAGCAAGGTTTCTGCTTGCGCGGAGGGAACCACTCGCCGGTAGTCCTTCTTCACGCCTGCCCCGCGTCGTTCCATGGCAGAGGCGTTTTCAAATCCGGGCGGGTAAGTGATCTCGACCCGCTGGAACGGGGTACGCACGATGGCTTCACCGGTTTCCGGATCGGTGCGAGGCTCGCCCGTCTCGCCGTCACGAACATCGACTTCGATGTCGATGATCTGCTCGAGAGTCAGATCGAACAGGGCTGCTTCGGTGCGCAGCGGCGGTTCGGCCGGGCGCAAGGGTTGCGTCAAAGCCGCAGCTGTCACTTCGCCCAGCGCGTCGATATCCAGCCCGCCACGAGAACCAATATGTTCCAGCCTGCCGCGCACTTGGGCGGGACAGTCTTTCGCGTTAGGGCAGCGCAGATCGATATCGCCGGCTTTCATTGCACGCAAGGTGGCCCCACATTCGGGGCAACCCTCGGGCATCACGAATTCGCGGGCGTCGTCAGGCCGCAGTTCTGCCACGGGCCCCAGCACCTCAGGAATCACGTCTCCGGCTTTGCGCAATACGACGGTGTCACCGATCAGCACGCCTTTTACGCGAACGACGTCTTGGTTGTGCAGTGTTGCTTGGCGCACCACGCTGCCGGCCACCAACACCGGCTCCATCACGGCATACGGAGTGGCTCGCCCGGTGCGGCCCACCGACACCACGATGTCGAGGAGTTTCGTTTGCACTTCTTGGGGCGGGAACTTGTAGGCGATCGCCCAGCGCGGGGCCCTGCTGGTGATGCCGAGTTCGCGTTGGTTGGCGAACGGGTCAACTTTGATCACGACGCCGGCGATCTCGTGCGGGTAAGTGGCGCGCTGTTCGCCGATTTCGTTCAGCCGGTTGATCACCTCGTCTGCCGATTCGCAGACGCGCACCTGTTGGCTGGTGGGCAAGCCCCAACTAGCGAGCAGGTCATAGACCTCGCTCTGGCTGGCCACTTCCGGCTCGGGCCAGGCACCGATCCCGTGCACCAGCATCGAGAGCGAAGCTATGCGCAGGTCTCCGGCTTCACGTTCGATGCCGGTCTTCTTGCTCACTTGTTGGCGCAGTCCGCCGCTGGCCGCGTTGCGCGGGTTCGCGAATGCGGCAAAACGCCTTTGCGCACTCTTTCGGGCCTTCGCTGGGTCCATGTTTCGTGCGAGGCCTTCGGCTTCGACGTCAGCTCGGAACCGGGCTTGAGCCACATTGAGCGCTTCAAAAGCCTCCACGCCGATGAACACTTCGCCGCGCACTTCGACCACGGCAGGGTGTCCGCTGCCGGCCAGAGTCTTGGGGATGCCGGCTATCTGCAGCGCGTTTTCGGTGACGTCCTCCCCCACGCGCCCGTCTCCGCGCGTCGCGGCCCAGATGAGTTCACCGTGTTCGTAGTGCAGCGAGATGGCTGCGCCGTCGATTTTAAGTTCGGTCAGCCACGGCATCTTTTGCCCGGCGGCAGTCTCAGTCTTGATGAGCCATTCGCGCAGTTCTTCGGTCGAGAAGACGTTGTCGAGGCTCAACATCCGTTCGGCGTGTTCCACCTTCAGCAAGCCGCGCTCGGTGTCGGCATCGGGTCGCTGGCTGCGGCGCCAACGATCTGCGTCGGCGAGTCTTGCCCCTGCAGTTGCGGGAAGGCGGCTTCGAGCGCTTGGAGCCGGCGCATCCAGCCGTCGTAGGTGACGTCAGCAACGAGGGTCGTGTCTTGTCCGTAATAGGCCGAGCTGGCACGTTCGATGT
>JAAZCT010000170.1 GCA_012513165.1 Actinomycetales bacterium | reverse complement strand
GACTGCGACGGGGGCCCATTCGCGGGCAGGATCCCCGGGCATGGATCGCACGAGGGCGCGGCCGCCGTCGCCGGCGCCGATGATGAGCACCCGCGTGGTTTCGGAATGAACGCGTCCGTTGGGGCGGGCGGTGGCTTGGAATCGCCACACCACGCGCGGCCACACCATCATCAGGATGGCGAGTGCCGTGGCGGTGAGCACCGACAGGCGCGGGAACAACAGCGGGTCGGTGAAGAAGTTGACGAGCGTGGTTACGGCTCCGGCGGCGAAGGCCACCGACGTGAGGGTGAACAGTTCTTCAAAGCTGGCGAGGTTGTGCCGGCCCTGGTGCAACCGCAAAGCCCACGCGAGTCCCAGGTGCGCCGTTGACGCGATGGCAGTCAACACGAGACACGCATAGAGCGGGATCGCCATCGGGACGGAACTGTTGAAGTCGAGGGTGAGGGAGAACCGGATCGTCTCGAACCGGAGCGCGAACGTCAGCACGAACGCAAAAAACCACGCCGCGATATCGACGATGGCCAATGCGATCGGGCGACGGCCGCGCAGTAACAACGCGAGTTGGTGACGCATTTCTCGTACCCCTCAATGTCGAGATGTGTCCGTTGCGGACAGACCCGTCCGCTACAACGAAAGAAAGTATTGCACGGAGCGCCGACATCGTAGTGACCCTTCTCGATAGGCTGCCACGATGAACGACGTACTGCCAGACCCCTCGGCCACACTCGAAGCGCAACGCGTGCGTCGGCGTCGCGCCTCTGATCACATGTGGTTAGAACGCGGCGCGAACCGCAATTGGGGTTGGCCGCTGCTGGCCGGGGGTGTGGGCGCGTTGGCGCTCGGCCTGGGAGTGTTCTGGTTCTTGACTCGCTCCGCCACGAGCCCGGTGGCGTGGTTCACCGCCAACGTCGTGTTGTGGTTGGCGTTGTTGGTGCCGGTGTTGGTGGCGTTCCGGCTCTCAATCCCGCGCCAGTTGTTCCGCTTCCGCTGGGCAGACGTAATTTTGGGCGTCTCGGTTGGACTGATGGTGCGGATGCTGGCCGACGTGCTCTTGCGGAGCGAACGCGGTTTCTTGCCTTGGCCGACGCTCGCTGATGGAACCGGCCAGTTGCCGGCACTTTGGTGGCTCGACTCGATCGTGAGCAGCGCTCTGGCAGCGCCCGTCGTAGAGGAACTGTTCTTCCGCGCTTTCTTGTTGGTGGCGCTGTATGCCGTGTTTTGCCGGATCACCGGATCGCCCGCCGCCGCGGGGGTCGCATCCGCGTTGATCAGCGCCGCGCTGTTCATGTTGCTGCACGTAGTGACGAGCGACGGCGGGCTGTCGACGATCGGTGCGATCGCGATGCTAATGATGGGCCTGGCCACGGCCGGTCTCGTGTTGGTGACGGGCCGCTTCTGGGGCGCACTTATTGCGCACCTGACGTTCAGCGGAATCTGGGTGACGCTCGCGTTGGTGGGCACCGCGGTCGGTTCCGTGGGCACCAGCACCGGCCTGAGTTAAGAACCGTTGCGTACCCGAATTTGTGAAACTGGGTTTCTTCACGGGTGGCTTTTAAGGTAGGCTGCTCGTGCGACGTTGAAAAAAGAACTCTCGGGAGTCGCTAAATCCCCGGTTTGTCCGGTGCGAACGCAGCGGTGGGGGAATGGCTCTCTGTTAATCTTTGGATGAATGTTGCTCAATGAGTTTCACCAGACGAGAAGAGTAGACGAACAATGAATTCACTTTCTTTCAAGGCAATTGCTGCCTTCTTCGCAGCGATGGCACTGTTCCTTGCGCCTGTTTCTGCGAGCGCATACACACCTACTGCTCCAGACGGCGATATCAGCGTCGTTCCGGGTGGAACTTTCACCACCACGTTCACCGGCTTCCGCCCGGGCGAAAGAGTCACGGTCACCCTGACTGGTCCTGACGCTGACAAAGCCACCTTGAACGGCCAGCCTGGCCCGAAGATCGTCATGATCGCTGACGAAAACGGCAAAGTCACAGTCACGGTCGTGTTGCCTCCCGGATCCAAGGTCGGCGACGGCTACACGCTGACTGCAGTCGGTGAACAAAGCGGCACCGCCACTCAAGGCATCAGCGTTGTTGCTCCTACCG
>JAAZCT010000169.1 GCA_012513165.1 Actinomycetales bacterium | reverse complement strand
GAATACCTCTTCGGAATGACATGGCCCACGTGTGCCCACCTTTGTCGACTTCTACATCGAGACGCGACGAGAGCGCGTTGACCACGGACGCGCCGACACCATGGAGTCCGCCCGTTGCGTTGTAGGAACCTCCCCCGAACTTGCCGCCGGCGTGAAGTTTCGTAAACACCACTTCGACGCCAGTCAAGCCAGTTCGCTTTTCGATATCGACGGGAATTCCGCGTCCAGTGTCAGTCACCGTAACGGAGCCGTCGTCGTGCAAGGTCACGCCGATTGCATCGCCATGCCCGGACAAAGACTCGTCAACCGAGTTGTCGATAATTTCCCAAAGACAATGCATTAGGCCTTTGGTATCGGTGGAGCCGATATACATACCGGGCCGCTTACGTACGGCTTCTAGCCCCTCGAGCACGAGCAAATTGCGGGCATCATAATCAGACATCGTCACAAACTTTCCAAGGGCGCCACTAGCAAGACCACGTTACCTAGTTGCGTGATGGAGTCTTGAGAGACACGCGCCGGACCTCTCACCAATATCTGAGCACCAGTCGTTCGGTCCAGTTCCGCAGACGGTGCATCGGGGACCAGGGCCCTACCAAAGGGGAAAACCACTGCTATTCCCCGAAATCGTTCAGTATCTGAAGATGCCGTACGGACGCGTTGTGGTGATTGCCTTCCAGTGATTCAAATACTGATCGTAAATCTCGGGATCCGTAGTCTCGGTAGTGACTTCGTCACTCATCACCAGATTCGAACCGGTGAGGGCAGCCGAGCCTGCTAAGACCAATGTGGCACGGTGACCAGATTGAGGCCACATGTGTCCTTCGGGAGTGCGTTCCTCCGGGTTGAGCTTATTTGGCTTGAGCTTCGCATCAACCAAGATGGTCTTATCGTGAGGGTGCGCATAGGCGGTGTCGATCTCCGTTACCGAAGTCTTGAACACATCCAAGATAGGTCGGCAAATACGAATCACGATTTGGCAATGCTCTTGGTAATTCTTCTTGTTGTCGTCTTTGAAGCCGACGGCAGAAATTCGACAACCGCCCTTGCTCAACTCAACCAACTTATATGCAACCGCAATGCGCCGATACTTAAAGCGGTTCTCCATCAAGCGAATCCTGCATTGGTTGTCGGGAACAACTCGGTTAAGCATGTTGAGAACTGGATCGCGACCGTTGGTGGGAGTCGCCTTAATTGGGGTCGCATAAATCGTGTAATTCGAAAGATTCGAGTAGAACATGCCCCGAGTTGCGAAGTTAGACGAATAGCCCGCGGACGTCGCGCCAGCGTATCCGTAACTGGAAGAACGGGCCGATACGTAGGACAAGTAATCGTTATTGATGTTCCGCCGTGCCCACATGTCATTCCACAAACGAGACATCTGGACCCACATCTTTTTATCGTTGTAGACCGTGATGCCGTTGTTGTAGGTGTATTCGCCACTGCGGCCACCGTAGTTCGACGAACCTGTCCAAACTGCGCCCCTAGCCCGGTCGCCGTCGCGCGTGTAAGTGTCGCTTACCATCACGATTTTTGCGTGGGCGATTGCACCATTGAGGCTAGACATACAAGCCAGCGATTTGCCTTTAGAACAAATAACTACGTGACCGGTCTTTTGCGCTGCGAGTTTCTTGGCCAGGCTACGTGATTCTGCAGACTGGGTCGCCTTGCCATGGATGAACCGGACGGTCACGCCGTTTTGTGCCGCCTTGATCATCTCGCGACCAACGCGGACTGATTTTTCCATGCGGGAGACAGAAACGTTCACGACGGTGGCTGAACGTTGAGCCTTCGGCTTCAGTTGGCCCGTAGGCGTCAGGTAGGAACCCCGGATGAGCCTCTCCAAGTCATCTAGGAGTGCGAAATCGGCGTTTGCGGTGCCGACGTCATAGTGAGGCCGCGCGAAGTTTGCTTCCATGACGACAGGGAAATCGGTGCCGTACGGAGCTGGAGAGGCTTCCGATACGGTCGGACCGTTAAGCGCATATGCACTTTCCAAAAGTTCGGGAACTGATAGCGAATCAGACGTGTCTGGGATCGGAGATTCCGGATCGGTATCAGCTACGGCTGCTGGTGCAGCTAAGAGCGCTGCACCCATGAAGATTGCCAGCGAACTAGCCAGTAAGGCCGTGATGGTTGGTCCGGTCTTTCGTGAATTCACGCAGGCTCTCCAGAAGTCTCGTTTGTGCAAACCGTGTATATCTTAGCCCACTCAGACCGTGCTTCGCATACGACTGACCATCGTGTGAGTCGAAACTCAGCAATCGGCGCTCAAATCACTCTAAATAGTCCCGAAGAACTTGTGAACGTGAAGGGTGGCGCAACTTGCTCATGGTTTTCGATTCAATCTGACGAATTCGTTCACGTGTTACCCCGAAAACCTTGCCGATCTCATCGAGCGTCTTAGGCTGCCCGTCGGTCAATCCGAAGCGCATCGAAACAACTCCCGATTCGCGTTCAGTTAGCGTGTCAAGAACAGAGTGCAGTTGCTCTTGGAGCAACGTAAATGACACCGCATCGGCCGGAACGATCGCTTCGGAGTCTTCGATTAAGTCGCCGAACTCCGAGTCACCGTCTTCGCCCAACGGCGTATGCAAACTGATTGGCTCACGCCCGTATTTTTGAACCTCGACAACTTTTTCGGCGGTCATGTCGAGTTCTAGAGCAAGTTCCTCAGGTGTTGGTTCACGGCCCAGATCTTGCAACATCTGCCGTTGGACACGAGCAAGCTTATTGATGACCTCGACCATGTGGACCGGGATACGAATCGTTCGTGCTTGGTCGGCCATGGCGCGCGTGATGGCTTGACGAATCCACCACGTCGCGTAGGTCGAGAACTTGAAGCCTTTGGTGTAGTCGAACTTCTCGACGGCGCGGATCAAACCGAGATTGCCCTCTTGAATGAGGTCCAAGAACAGCATCCCGCGACCGGTATAACGCTTGGCCAAGGAAACTACCAGTCGGAGGTTCGCTTCGAGGAGGTGATTCTTGGCGCGGCGCCCGTCTACGACGATCCACTCGTACTCTTCGAGCGTCTTCTCGGCGATTCGGCCGCCCTTAGCCATCTTCTCTTCGGCAAACAATCCGGCTTCAATGCGCTTTGCGAGTTCAACTTCCTCAGCCGCGTTGAGCAGAGCAACCTTTCCGATCTGCTTCAAATAGTCTTTGACAGGGTCCGCAGTCGCGCCGGCCACCATGACCTGTTGCGCAGGTTCATCAGTCTCGTCAGCACTGGACAGTGTGTAGCTGTCTTCTTCGTCCTTCTTCAATGTTGGATCGCTTGCGAGATCCTTTTCAAACTCTGAATCAGGAAGATCCGGAAGAACTTTCTTGCCCTGTGCGTCAAGTATTACTTC
>JAAZCT010000168.1 GCA_012513165.1 Actinomycetales bacterium | reverse complement strand
GTGGGCGTGAGTGAAGTGCAGGTGAGTCGCCGCCCTCGCATTGCCGTGGTGTCCACAGGAAGTGAACTCGTTGAATCCGGTCAGCCGCTCGACTTTGGCCAAATCCCCGAATCAAACTCGATCTTGGTGGCAGCGCTTGCGGCTGAGGCCGGAGCCGAGATCGTCTTCCGCGGCACGGTCACTGATGACGTGAGAGAACTACTTGCTCAAATCGACAGTCTGCCCCAAGTCGATGCCGTCGTGTTGTCTGGAGGAGTGAGCGTAGGGGCCTATGACGTCGTCAAGGCAGCATTCGAGCCTCGAGGCGAGATCGAGTTCACCACCGTCGCGATGCAACCGGGTAAACCGCAAGGTTTCGGGCGTCTGGCCGATGGGCCACTCGTGTTTTGCTTACCAGGCAATCCAGTGAGCGCCGCGGTCAGTTTCGAAACATTCGTGCGCCCTGCCTTCGAGCGGATGACGCAAGAAGCGGACGCTGCGGTTGAATGGGCAGTTGCCGGAGCCACATGGCGAGCGCGCCCCGGGCGTCGGCTGACGATTCCCGTGCTGCTCACTTCTACTCCCGAAGGCGGATTGCTCGCGCACCCCGCCAACGTTGCCTCGGGCATGGGCTCGCACCGATCCGCGACACTGGCGAAAGTGCAAGGCTGGGTCATCGTGCCAGCCGGCGTCGATCAAGTGAACGAAGGCGATGTTGTCCAGGTGCGTCGCAGATGAGCAAGCTCGACGCGATTCTGTTGGCCGGAGGTAAATCGAGTCGGATGCAGGGCCCCGACAAGGTGATGTTGCAGCTTGCCGGCCGCCCGCTGCTTGAGCGCGCCATCGAGGCTGCCCATTCGGCGGGGTGTGCCCACATTGCTGTGGTCGGGCCCGAGCGCGATCTTTCGTTGAGCGCCGATATCGCGTACACGTTGGTGCGCGAGGACCCGCCGTTCGCCGGTCCGGTCGCCGGTCTCGCTGCGGCGGAACCGCTGGGTGAGTCCGAGTGGGTGCTGCTCTTGGCTACAGACTTGCCCAAGATCGCCGAGGTGATTGCGCTGTTGACCGCCGCGATCGAAGCGAGGCCCGAGGTGGACGCCCACATCATCGAAGCGGCGGACGGCTATCTCGAATGGTTGTGTTCTGCGATGAAGCGGACCGTGTTTGAGCAGCGCCTCGCAGCGCAACCGCATCTGAGCGTCGGCGTGAAGCGACTCTTTGACGGGATCGAGACGGTCAGCCATCGGGATCCGGGCGAGCTCACCGCCGACGTCGACACTCCCGAGCAATGGGCCGCAGCCCAAGAGCGACCCATACAAGATGCTGGCTGAAAGTACGATTCCAACCCGGCGAGATGTACGATTCCAGCCCGGCGAGATGTACGATACGGAAACTTTTCTGATAAATTGAGTTGGTGACTTACCAACGACGCATCATAGATGGCAGCCTTGATGAGCTATTTCCCCATGTGGCGGCCATTGCGATTGAAGGCGCGAAAGGTGTCGGGAAAACCGCTACGGCCAGCGAACGAGTGAACACGGTTGTTGAATTTGACGACCCAGCGCAAACGGCAGTTGTTGCCGCTGATCTGGATTACGTTACCCGTCTACCACGCCCAGTACTGCTCGACGAGTGGACTCTCTTCCCACCAGTTTGGGACAAGGTTCGAAGGCTAGTGGACGAAGATGGTGCAGGTGGACAGTTCTTGCTTGCTGGTTCGGCCGATGTGCCTTCCTCCGCCCGGATTCACTCAGGGGCCGGCCGCATTATTAGCCTGCGTATGCGGCCGCAATCGTTCGCTGAACGAGGACTGGCTGATTGCACAGTTTCGTTTTCTGAGCTTCTTTCGGGAACTAAACCCGCGATCCGGGGC
>JAAZCT010000004.1 GCA_012513165.1 Actinomycetales bacterium | reverse complement strand
GTTTTATGACGACGATGCAGACCTGTCCATCATCCAAGGTAAGAACGTTGCCGTTATCGGTTACGGAAGCCAAGGACACGCTCACGCGCTCAACCTGCGCGACTCGGGCGTCGACGTTCGTGTCGGACTAGCTGAGGGCAGCAAGAGTAAGGCTAAGGCTGAAGAAGAAGGCCTGCGAGTCCTCTCAGTGGCGGACGCCGTGCAAGAAGCCGACGTAGTCGTTATCCTGGCTCCAGATCAGTTCCAAGCCAAGATTTATCAAGAGTCGATCGAACCTCACCTAGCCGAAGGTGACACCCTGATCTTTGGGCACGGATTCAACGTGCGCTTCGGTTACATTTCCGCACCTGCGGGTGTCGATGTCTCACTCGTCGCTCCCAAAGCGCCAGGGCACACGGTTCGCCGTGAGTTCGTTGCCGGGCGCGGTATCCCAGACATCGTCGCTGTCGAGCAAGACGCGTCTGGTCGTGCATGGGATCTCGCACTTTCTTACGCCAAGGCAATCGGCGGTACCCGCGCAGGCGTAATTCGCACCACGTTCACAGAAGAAACAGAAACTGATCTCTTTGGAGAACAAGCAGTCCTGTGTGGTGGCGTTTCGCACCTCGTTCAGGCAGGATTCGAGACCCTGACTGAAGCTGGCTACCAGCCTGAGATCGCCTACTTCGAGGTGCTCCACGAATTGAAGCTCATCGTTGACCTCATGTGGGAGGGCGGCATTGCCAAGCAGCGTTGGAGTGTTTCTGACACTGCCGAGTACGGTGACTACGTTTCCGGTCCTCGCGTGATCGACGCTGGTGTCAAGGAACGCATGCAAGAGGTCTTGGGTGATATCCAGTCGGGCGCTTTCGCAGACCGCTTCATGACTGACCAGGCTGCTGGCGGACCAGAGTTCTTGGCCATGCGCGAAAAGGAAGCGCAACACTCGATTGAAGCCACAGGAAAGGCGCTTCGCGCCCACTTCTCCTGGAAGCAAGCAGACGACGACTACACGGAAGGTTCAGCCGCGCGCTGATCAATCTGTAAGAGGCGGGGCGTCACGTTTGTGTGGCGCCCCATTTCTTTTCCGGAAAGCAGAAACATCGGACATGGCCGCATATCAAGATCCGGGACTCACCTCGCTCGAGCAACTCTCAGTGGGGAAGTTGCCACGCAGACTCCTTCAACTTGTACTCGGACTCGCGCTCTTCGGTTGGTCGATGGCCATGATGGTTCGTGCGGGGCTCGGAGTTATGCCTTGGGACGTTCTACATCAGGGCCTAGCGAACTATTTGCCCTTTAGCTTCGGTCAGATCGTGATCGGCGTGGGCGCGGTGGTCTTGCTGCTATGGCTTCCACTACGCCAGTGGCCTGGGCTCGGTACGGTGCTCAACGTACTGCTGATCGGCTTGTTCGCCGACCTCGGCCTATCCGTGCTGGCTGAGCCAGACAGCTTGTGGGGCGCCAGCGCACTCATGGTGGCGGGAGTTGTGCTCAACGCGCTTGCCGGGGCACTCTATATCGGAGTCCATTTAGGCACGGGTCCACGCGACGGCATCGGCATTGCGCTGCATCGCTCCACCGGCCGCAGTGTGCGGCTTATGCGCACCCTCGTGGAGATTGGTGTCGTTGCCATCGGCTGGCTGCTCGGGGGAGTCGTGGGGGT
>JAAZCT010000167.1 GCA_012513165.1 Actinomycetales bacterium | reverse complement strand
TGTTGTGTTTACCTTAGACGTCCGCCACCACGAGATCAAGGCGATCGAGCGTGTTGCTCGGAAAACTAGAAAAGTTCTGACGTTTGCGCAGGTCACGTGATGTGCGCCACATTGTTCTCGGCGTGTCGAGAAAAGAAAATGATCCGCGCCAGAGCCCCTTCCCCAAGGCAACTGTTGGCGCGGATCAAGCCTAGAAATCGTGCATTATTCGTAGACAGGAACTGAAAGCGATAGACCTGCGGGCAACGAGCTCCCGCTTTCGAGCGAATTGAGTCTAACGATCTCGCCGATCGTCCTGCGGATGTCACCACCTGGATTCGCCTCAGACGCAATGGCCCATAAGGAATCTCCCGGCTGCACGACTACAGTCGCGACCTCGGCCACGCCTGCGTCTTGAGTCGCGGCGACGGTGGAGCCCAAAAGAACTGCGCCGACGGCAATGGCGCAGACGACCAAAAGCGCCAGCACAAGGCGACCCCGAGCGGTCAACACTGTGACCGACTTGGTTTGAGGCGTGCGCTGGATTCCGAAAGCCGCAGGACGGACCGCCCCTGCGCCGGGACGGATGCGGGCATCAATTGCAATAGTCATGTCAAACTCCTCTGCTAAAACCAGTTCATGCTGTTCGAACATTCGTTCTATCGAACACATGTACGACTGTATGGCATGACACTGACAAAAACAGACTTGTTCGAAAATATGTTCGATTGGCGTGTCGGGGCCTTGGCGCGAGCCGCTGCGCAACTCGATAGCCTCGATGTATGAATCTCTTCTACTTCGGCCGCGCGGTACTCGCCCGGGCGACGCGCAATCAGGCAACCCTGCTTGCTGCTGGGGTTTCGTTTTACTTCTTCCTATCCCTAATCCCTGCCCTCGTTGCCGCTGTGTCGATCTTTGGACTCTTTCTCAACCCGAACGCCTTGGAGTCGCTCTCTAAGACACTCATCGAGGTACTGCCGGCTGATGCCGCATCACTCGTGCAAAACCAGCTTGAGCAACTAGCCAATACCGGTAGTTCTTCACTTAGCTTTGGCGCGATCGCAGCACTGGTCATCGCGTTTTGGGGAGCCTCGGGCGGGATTGCGAACTTGCTCAAGGCCGTGAATTTCATGTACGAGACTGGCAGCCAGCGCTCGTACGTGGCCGGGCGCGCGTTGGGTTTGGCGCTAACCTTTGGGGCAGGGCTGCTTTTGGTGGTCGTCATCGGGGTCCTATCCGCGCGAACTTGGGTTCCTTTCTTTCTGACGGACAGCGCCGTCGGCGGGCATATCATCGAGATAGCCCGCTGGACGATCCTCATCGCGGCGTTAGGCATCGCCCTGACCGTTGTGTTCAAACTCGCTCCCCAGAGTGCCAGCAAAGGCACGCCGTTATGGCTCGGCGTAGGTATCGCGACGGCAGCCAGCGTCATTTCAACTGCCGGTTTTTCTTTCTATGTCAGTTCGTTCGGAAGCTACCAGGCCACCTACGGCGCACTCGCGGGCGTGATTGTGCTGTTGCTGTGGATCTGGATCGCAGTGTGGTCAATTCTCGCGGGAGCGTGTGTCCATGCAGAGTACGAGCAACAAGACGAGCCTTTCGTGCGCCGGTAGAACACGCCACGCCCATTCGAACATATGTTTGATTGGCGCCGCGTTTCGCGCTACCGTCATTCCTATGAGCGACGAGATCACCGAACTGCCCGACGGACCTGCCGACGAGTCTGGCCTCACCCCGAGGCAGCGTAAGATCCTCGAGTTCCTCCGCGACAGTTTCGAGCAGCGTGGTTTTCCGCCCAGCATGAGAGAGGTGGGAGCCGCAGTCGGCTTAGCAAGCACTTCGTCGGTCTCTCACCAACTGCGAGTTCTCGAAGAGAAGGGCTTCATCAAGCGCGACCAAAGCCGTCCGCGCGCTCTTGAGATTCGATTGCCTGAAGGCCAGAGCACTCGTCGCGCTTCCCGATATCAAGACGACACTGGGATCGGCGATCAGTTCCCCGAAGCCACGCTCGTGCCGTTGCTGGGTCAAATCGCCGCTGGCGGGCCGATCCTCGCTGAAGAGCGCGTTGAAGAAGTCATGCCGTTGCCAAAAACGCTCGTCGGCGACGGCACACTCTTCCTTCTGGAAGTTCGCGGCGAATCCATGATTGATGCTGCAATTTGTGACGGTGACTTCGTGGTCATTCGCCAACAAGCCGTCGCCGAGAACGGCGAAATCGTTGCGGCCATGATCGACGGCGAGGCCACGGTTAAAACCCTCAGCAAGAAAAACGGCGAGGTCTGGCTACTCCCGCATAACGAGGCGTTCGAACCTATTGACGGTCGCAACGCGACCATCTTGGGCAAGGTCACCGCGGTATTGCGTCGAGTTTGAAACTCAGGTACTCAATCTTTGCGGGCTTGCCAAGCTGAACGAACCATGTCTTCCAGGCTGTGGCGCATTTTCCAGTCGAGATCGCGCGCAGCAAGCTCACCGGAGGCGACGATGCGCGGAGGATCGCCCGGTCGCCGTTCTGCGACAACAGGCGCGAATCCGATTCCGGTGACTGCCGCTACGGCGTCCATGATCTCTCGAACTGAGACGCCGTCACCGCTGCCGAGGTTGTAGACCGGCTCAAGCGGCTGATCCTCAAGTAACCGCTCGAGCGCAACCACATGCGCATCTGCAAGGTCGCTGACATGCACATAGTCACGCACGCAGGTTCCGTCCGGAGTTGGATAGTCATCACCGAATATCACCGGCTGCCGGTCTTCCAACAGCGCATCAATGACGAGCGGGAACAAATTGTGCGGACTCGAATCATAGAGTTCACGAGCACCCGAACCAACCACATTGAAGTATCGGAGATTCGTATACGCTAAGGCGCCAGTTGCGCCAAGATCAGCGATCATTCGCTCAGCCGCGAGTTTCGTCTCGCCATAGGGCGACTCAGGATGAGTAGGCGTAGTTTCTAGCACCAAGGGAATATCTGCCGTCCCGTACACCGCTGCTGTCGACGAGAAGACCAGTTTGCCCACCGATGCACGCTCCATCGCGGCCAGCAGGCTGATCGTGCCTTGGGCGTTCTGTTGCCAGGTGTGGATCGGGCGAGTCACGGAAACGCCTGCGTACTTGTAGGCGGCCAGGTGAATGACCGCCGCAACGGACTCCGATTCCATGACTGACGTCAATGCATCCGTGTCAAGGACATCTATCTGATGGAACGACACTGCTGCGGGTACAAAACTGGCGTGCCCGGTCGATAGATTATCGACAACTACAGGAGCTAAACCGGCTGCCTGGAGCGCCCGCACCACGTGCGAACCGATGTATCCGGCACCTCCCGTGACCAGCACACGAGGTGCTGCATCACGCGCTACCTCAACCCTTGAAGTTGAGTTTGCCAACTGAATGGACCTTTCCGGCCTTGACAGTCACTCGCTTCTTACCCGAGAATCCACGTTTGATGCCGCGCCAAGAGTCAGAGTTGACGTTCACTGTATAACTGCCGGGAGCAAGACCCGTCACCCTAAAGTTGCCCGAGCCGTCCGATAGTGCCGTCCGGTAAACCGTATTCCCGTTCGTTGAGGTCAAGCGAACCATAACTTCCCCGCGCAGCTTCTTCGTGCGGCCAGTGATTTTGCCCTTGACCGTGCCGCCCTGCTGGTTCGACAAGTAAATCGCTTGCGATCCTGTTCCAGTGACCGACAACATCTTGTACGCGCCGGTGGAATAGGAACGGCAGTGGTCGCGGTACATCCGGAAGTTCTGGGCTTTCCACTTTTCTGCGCCACGATCTTCGCCATTGAAGTAACCACTGTTGTCCTTAAAGCGGCTGCTGTACCAAGCCGAGCATCCTTGGCGACGCCCGGTTTCAACCCAGTACCTGCCTTCAGGCAGCACATGCGATCGGGCCATGCCCTGATAGACAATGTCTGAGTTCAAGGTCGAGCGGCCTGGTGAGACTTCGCGAATCGTAATCCACTTGTCCATGTTTGCGGTAGCAGAAGTTCCTTGGTATCCGCTAACACCAATACTCACCGCCGTGCCGGTGCGAGCCTCGCTGAAGTTCTTGACTGTGCCACCGGCTGGGACACTCAACAGTCCAGGCGTCGAGACACCATCGGCAGCGTTCCGATAGTTGACCGCCGCATGACAGGTGCCTTTCGTGCCGTTCCAGCTAGACGTCTCTGTCTTGACGATGTATTGGCGATTCGCATTGACCGGCACGAACCCCATGTTGTAGTCGCCCGTTGAGTTCGTTTTGACTCGGCCAACCACGTCTGCACACGACGTCACATCAAGATTGCGCATTCCTGCTGCCGTGGCGGGCCATACCGCTGGCCGCTGAAAGACTGTTACTTCTTTTCCTGCACCCACCGGCGTTATGTGTCCGCTGATCGATGAGTAGCGGAAATTAGTCACATAATCGAATTGCTGACTGGCGTTGCGTGTAACCGTGAAACGTGTTGCTTGGGCTGAATGAGGTGTACCGCCCGTGGCGTTTCCGTTCGAGCCCTGCCACCACCAGGTGCGACGATTTCCGTCTTGCTTTCCAATGGTCTGGCTCCGATAACTTGCCGAAGGCCCGTTGTTGATCCCGACAGGAACTGTGAAGGAAAAATTGCCACCCTCGGCAACTGAGGTTCGATGAGTGCTGACCATCCGGTCACGCGCACCAACGCGCCACAATTGCACTTCAATATCTGAAATTGCAGGGCCGCCGAGCCGCTGAACACTGCCGCGGATCGTTGCTGCCTTCCACGGTTCTAGAGTCGCACTTACCGCGGTGGTTCCGTGAGCGTTGAGCGTCACCGTTCGATAGCCCCTGCTGTCGACTGGAAGGCTCTGCCATCCAGTCAACTTCATCTTGATGTAGGCGGTGGCCCCTGATTTGACGGCAAATTTTGTGGCGCTTGCACTGTGGTTGGTCGCCCAAACACTGCCAGTGCACGTCTTTTTGGCACGGCACTCCACTTGAACGCTGCCTAAGCCCGCGCTATTCATCGCGATGTGCCTCGACTTAATAACTAAAGCGGGCGCGGCGTTGGCTGGTACTGCAATGAGTAACGAACTCATCGTCGTGATTGCGACAAAAGAAGCGGCTAGCAGTCGTTTCATGGAGTTCAGACTTCCCAAAGATAGACAAAGACGGGTCAACACTACCAAATTACTTACACGTCTTAGCCAACTGGCGAATTCACGGCTAGCCTGGCGAGCGCCGCTCGTACGGCCTCCGGGTCGGTCATGCGGTGCATTGGAGGCAAACTGTTGACCAGAAATGAACCGTACCGAGCCGTCACGATCCGGGAATCGAGAATAGCTACCACTCCCCGATCGTCGTGGCTACGAATCAGGCGGCCTGCACCCTGAGCCAGAAGCAAGGCCGCATGATGCGCGGCGATCTGCATGAAGCCGTTGCCGCCATGCTTTTCGACGTCTCGTTGCCTCGCGCTCATGACGGGATCGTCGGGCCTCGGAAACGGAACGCGATCGATGATGACGAGGTTGCACGTGGCACCTGGAACGTCAAGGCCCTGCCACAAACTCAAACTCCCGAACAGGCACGTCGATTCGGTCTCGACAAATTGTGCCGTCAGTTCGCTCAGGTGCGCATCCCCTTGGCAC
>JAAZCT010000166.1 GCA_012513165.1 Actinomycetales bacterium | reverse complement strand
TGTTAGTGTGCATCTAACCTTGGCTCCTGATCGGGGTTGGGGACAGTGTCTGGTGGGTAGTTTAACTGGGGCGGTTGCCTCCTAAATGGTAACGGAGGCGCTCAAAGGTTCCCTCAGCCTGGTTGGTAATCAGGTGTTGAGTGTAAGTGTAAAGGGGAGCTTGACTGTGAGACGGACGTGTCGAGCAGGTGCGAAAGCAGGAACTAGTGATCCGGCATTGGCTTGTGGAAGCGGTGTCGCTCAACGGATAAAAGGTACCCCGGGGATAACAGGCTGATCTTCCCCAAGAGTCCATATCGACGGGATGGTTTGGCACCTCGATGTCGGCTCGTCGCATCCTGGGGCCGTAGCAGGTCCCAAGGGTTGGGCTGTTCGCCCATTAAAGCGGCACGCGAGCTGGGTTTAGAACGTCGTGAGACAGTTCGGTCCCTATCCGCCGCGCGCGTAGGAAACTTGAGAAAGGCTGCCCCTAGTACGAGAGGACCGGGGTGGACGAACCTCTGGTGTGCCAGTTGTCCTGCCAAGGGCACGGCTGGTTGGCTACGTTCGGAAGTGATAACCGCTGAAAGCATCTAAGCGGGAAGCACGTTTCAAGATGAGGTTTCCCACTGGTTTATCCAGGTAAGGCCCCCAGCAGACCACTGGGTTGATAGGCCGGAAGTAGAAGTGTGGCAACACATGGAGCTGACCGGTACTAATAGGCCGAGGGCTTGTTTTCTACAAAGATTCACGCGCGTCCACTGTGAGGTTCCCGAGATATGATCGGGAACCAAGTAATACTTGGTTTTGATATCTCAATAGAGTTTCGGCGACCATGGCGAAGGGGAAACACCCGGCTACATTCCGAACCCGGAAGTTAAGCCCTTCTGCGCCGATGGTACTGCACTGGAGATGGTGTGGGAGAGTAGGACGTCGCCGGACTATTATTTGCGCGAGGCCGCTCCTTATGGGAGCGGCCTTGCTGCATTTTTGACGTCATTTGCATGATTGGGTTCATGCAGCAAGGATTGAGCATTATGGCTGACTATTCAGGTTCACGAAATGATCGCGGTTCTGATCGGAACCGATCGCGTTCCCAAGATTCGCGTGGCGGTAAACCCTCAGACAGCCGGCGTGGTGGCACGAGCGGTCGCAGAGACGATCGCACCGATTCACGGGGCGGCAAACCTAGTCGACCAAGCGGCAACGGACGTTCACAAGATCCTCGTGGCAGTAAACCGGGTCGTCCAGAAGGCCGGCGTTCTGGCCAAGATTATCGTCGCCGTGATGACCGTAACGACGAGCGCACAGCAGACCAACAAATATATGACGGTCCTGCGATTCCTGACGATGTCAGTGCAAAAGACCTCGATAAGTTCGCCCGCATCGAACTCCAAGGACTTCCAGAAAAACTCGCCGACAAAGTCGCCCGCCACCTGGTCATGGCCGGGCTCCTACTGCACGACGACCCCGATGCGGCTCACAAACACGCGCTCGCAGCACGGGCGCGCGCTTTGCGTACCGGCATCGTCCGCGAAGCCGTAGGCGAAACGGCCTACGCACGTGGATCGTGGGCCGAAGCACTCAGCGAATTCCGTGCTGCTCGACGTATGACCGGCCGCAACATTTATGTCCCCATGATGGCCGATTGCGAACGAGCTCTGAAACGTCCCGAAAAAGCACTCGAATACGACAAAGCTGAACTCCGCAACAAACTCGATGAATCAGGCAACGTGGAACTATCCATCGTTCTCGCCGGTGCTCGTCGCGACCTCGGTCAAGTCGAGGCCGCACTACAACTCCTAGAAACCGAACCACTCAACTCCAAAGCCCGTTCCGATTGGCTACCACGTTTGCGTTACGCCTACGCCGACACACTCTTAGCAGCCGGACGCAAAGACGACGCAATCGAATGGTTCCACCGGGTCGTGGCAGTCGATGGCGACCAATTCACCGACGCTGAAGACCGCCTCAACGAGTTAGGCGCCTGACCAAACGTTCGACTTATCCTCAGGAAAGACTCCAAACCTGCGTGATACACAATCAACACACGGCAAGACCCGTTGAACATCACTGTTAGATAGTTTGTATTCATGCAGAGCCAAACCCCGTCCACAGAACTCATCGAAAAGTTCGATGCGTTATTCCTAGACCTAGACGGAGTCGTTTACCGATCGGGCTTCGCCGTCGAACCCTGCCTCGATCGCGTTGCGTGCCGCTTGGGCGAAGTCAGCAATCGTTTCGTCCACTTCGAGTGCGCTCAACTCGTGGGCCGTGTCGTTAGCCGTCGCGGAAGGCAGCATGATTTTGCAGCGCCTCACCGATATTCAACGCGCCGAGTTGGCGCCGCTTCTGGAACTGCTCGCCCAAGAAACCGCATAGCGAAACGAGCAGCAGACCCGCCCATAGGTTCG
>JAAZCT010000165.1 GCA_012513165.1 Actinomycetales bacterium | reverse complement strand
CCACTTCACTGCGTTGTCTAACAAGTTCGTGATGGCGCGCTCCAAGAGTTGGCCATCGCCGACGACGAGGCACGGTTGGAGGTCATTGGCGAATACGACGTCGTTGGTGCGAAGTTCGACGCGCGCTAACGATCGCTCTACGACCTCGGCGAAGTCCAAAGGTTCCGGGTCGCGATACAAGGGTTCGTCTCGGGCCAACTCGGTCAGATCTCCGACCAGCGTGGTCAATTCAGACAGTTGCGTCGTGATGTCGTCAAGCAGTTCGCGACGATCGTCAGCGTCGAGCGAGGGATTCGGGTCGTCGGCGACTTGGCGCAAGAGATCAATATTGGTGCGCAAACTCGTCAAGGGCGTCCGGATCTCGTGCCCGGCGTCTGCGATGAGTTGGCGCTCGCGCTGCTGGGTCTCGGCGAGTGACTCGAGCATGGTGTTGAACGAGCGAGTCAAACTCGCCAATTCGTCGTCGTGTTTGTTTTCTCGTGGCGGTAGTGGTGTGAGGTCTTTTGTGCGAGCCACTCGTTCGGTAGCCGCGGTGAGCCGGCGGATCGGCCGGAGCCCGTTGCTCGCCACGGCCCACCCCGAAAGTCCCGCAAGGATGACGCCGAAGAAACTTGTCAGGAAGAGCATGTGGGCGAGGCGGTCGAGTGCCCGCTGAGTGGACTCCATCGACTGTGCCAAGACGAGTGCTTGGCCTGGCCCCGCCTGAACTGCCACGACGCGGTAGGGCAAGCCGTGGATGATGGTGGTCCGTGCCGAGCGTTCCAGCGCGCCAACGGCGACTTTTCCTTCGCTGCGGTCGACCGGGATCGAATCGGGAGACCCGTGAACCAGGGACCCGCCCTCATTGGTGACGGTGAGTAGTTGGATGCCCGTGATCGAGAGTATTTCAGCTTGCTGTGTGGTCAAGTTCCCCGGCGAGTAGCCGGCCTCGACGGCGTTCTCTGCCCGCTTGAACATGGAATCGTCTAGGGAACTGATGAACTCGTCGTAGACCGTGACGTACACCGTCAAACTGACTAGGCCGAAGGTGAACGCGACGGCCGCTGTTGTGAGAACGCCAACGCGTCCGGCCAAACTGAGCCTTGATGTGATGGGTGAGAACAACCAGTGAAGGAAGCCGGGCTTGCTCACGGTGGGGTCTCTCGCAGGACGTAGCCGATTCCGCGCACGGTATGGAGGAGTCGTGGCTCGCCTTCGGCTTCGAGTTTTCGGCGCACGTAGCCGACGTAGACCTCGAGCGAGTTGGCTGTTGCAGCGAAATCGAACCCCCACACTTCCTCGAGAATGAACGACCGGTCGAGCACGCGCTTGGGGCGTTCCATGAACAACTGCAGCAGTGCAAACTCGGTGCGGGTAAGCGTGATTTTTCGTTCGCAGAGGCGCACGTCGCGAGTGTTGGGATCGAGGTGAAGATCCGCGTAGGTCAAGACCGGGACGTCGTCTGGATCGTCACTGGCGGGAACGACCCGTCGCAGGAGTGCCCGGATTCTGGCCAAGAGTTCGTCCAGCGCAAAGGGTTTGGTGAGATAGTCGTCGGCTCCGGCGTCGAGGCCTTCGACCCGGTCTGTGACGGCATCGCGGGCCGTCAGCACCAGAATTGGGATGTCGTTGCCGGCCGATCGCAGAGCGCGTGTGGCGTCGAGTCCGCCGAGTCGCGGCATCATCACGTCCATGATGATCAGATCGGGCTGCACGTCTGGCACCCGAGCGAGAGCTTCGGCTCCGTCGCTGGCCATCTCGACTGTGTAGCCGTTGTACTGCAGCGAACGACGTAAAGAATCGCGTACGGAACGGTCGTCGTCGACTACGAGGATTCGCATAGCAACCATTGTGCCGGGCGCCTACGAATTCGTGGGTGCGATCAACTGTTGGGCGACCGCCGTGGCGCGAGCGCCGTACGCGCCGCCAAACAAAACCGTGTGGACCAGAAGCGGGTGAAGTTGGTGTAACCCGAGGCGATCGCGCCACCCTTCGGCCAGCGGGGTCACCTCGTTGTACGAATCGATGATGCGCTCCAAGTGAGGCGCCCCGAACAGCGAAAGCATGGCGATATCGGTTTCGCGGTGCCCGCCGTGAACCGCCGGATCGACCAGCCACACCTGTTGGTCCATGCCCCACACGAGGTTTCCGGACCACAAGTCGCCGTGCAAAAGTGCCGGCGTTTCAGCGGGACCAGAAAGTTCGGGAAGGCGACGGATGGTCTTTTCGATGGTGGCTGCCTGATCGCTGGTGAGGTGACCGCGATCCTGAGCCGCTTTGAGATAGGGCAGCACTCGGCGCACGGCGAAGAACTCTTCCCATGTGTCTTTCGGGCCGTTGGGTAGTGGTGCGAGCCCAATGAAGCCGTCTTTTTCTGCGCCAAACGTGGGTGCGCCAGCCGCGTGCGTGGCGGACAAAGCGCGACCGAAAGATTCGGCCGTTTCGGGTTGTGGCTTGCCTGGTTCGATCCAAGACAGAATCAGGCATTCCTCGTTGACCCCAAGCACTTCGGGAACGGGAGCACCGCCCGCAGTCCGCAGCTGTTCGAGGCCGGCGGCTTCAATCGCAAAGAACCTGGCCGGCGCGTTGGGGCGGGTCTTGATGAGAGCGTTCGTTCCATCGGTCAGTCGCAGACGAGTTGCCACGCATATATCGCCGCCAGCAACGGGTGTTGTCGAAACAACGCCGGTACCCAAAAGGTTCTCGGCCAGGGATGCAGTTACGGTCATGCGCGTCATGCTGCTGAGGTTACCTGAGGCGCACCTGCGCGATCCTCTTTCCCTGCGGTTGCAGGCGGGTCGAGGGGTCCCCGGCGATCAAAGAAACCCGTTCAAATGCGGTAATAGGCGGTCGGTGGTGCGCTCGATCATCTCGAGCACTTCAATGAAGCCGTCGCTCTCGCCGTAGTACGGATCGGGCACATCCAGATCGCCTTCGCTCGCGAGCGGATCGAAACTGCGGAACATTCGCACCATCGACTGTTGTTCCACAGTTGGCGCCAACTCGAGGACGTCGGCAAAGTTGCTGGCGTCCATCGGCAGTAGCAGTGAGTTTTCGGCGTACCAGTCGCGCGTGAAATGCTGCGCGCGATGGCGGCTGGGATCGTAGCCGGCAGCACTCAGCGTGGCTGCCGCGCGAGCATCCATCGGCTTACCGCGATGCCAACTGGCGGTGCCCGACGAGGCGACTCGGACCTGATCACTCAAGCCCGCATCTGCGAGCTTCGCAGCCATCACAACATCCGCCATGGGAGACCGACAGATATTGCCCAGACACACGAAAGCTAGCGACGTGCTCATTCGGCAGTGCTCATTCGGAGATGATCGCCCACACGATCGATTGGAACACCGAGATTACGAGCGATGCAAGAACTGCCCACCAGAATCCGTCCACGAAGAAGTGGACACCAAACAGGCTCGTGATCCATTCGGTGAGCAGCAAGAGGCCCGCATTGATCACGAGGAGCATGAAGCCGAGCGTGATGATGATGAACGGGATTGCCAAGAGTTTGACGACGGACCCAAGTACCCAATTCACGAGGGTGAAAACAAGGCCCACGACTGCGAGAGCGATCACGCGGTTGAGCGTGGTCTCGTCGGGGTCGCCGATATTCATGTGGCCGCCCATGATGAGGGCTGCGAACGCCAAAGCAATGCTGCTGGCGAACCAGGTGGGCAAGAATCTTCTGGCTTCTACTGTTTCCATAAACACCACATTAGGACCTTGGGCCAGTCGGTGCAGGGAGGCGGGCTAGT
>JAAZCT010000019.1 GCA_012513165.1 Actinomycetales bacterium | reverse complement strand
GCCGCACCTTTACGCGCTTAACCGACGCGCTGAACCGACGCGCTGAACCACTGGTTCGAGCTTAGGTTAAATGCGTGCCGAGGTCAAAGGTGCGCTGGCTACAAGCCGAGCCGTTTCAGGATCTCGTGCGCGGACGTGAGTGCCTGCGGGTCCTGGTTTCCGGTCGTATCGTTGAAATAGAGTCCGTCTCCCATCAATTGAATTGCTTGAGCGAGGGGTCGGTCGTTGAGGTGTTCGAAGAGCACGGCGAGCCAGTCCGCTCGAACCGCATCGAGCGTTTCGCTGGCAGCGTCCACGTTTTCTTGCGCGATTCGTGCGGTTGCGATCAGAGCGCGATCAAAATCGCTGCCCGAATCGACCGAGGTGTTGAGGTAGTAGGCGGCCGGGCCTTCTGGGGCTACTCGCATTCGTTCCACATCGGCAGCCGCATGGTCGCGAAGTCGGTCCAACATGGCGCCAATAAGTTCGTCTTTGGTGTGAAAGTGATAGAGCAAACCGCCCTTTGACGCGCCCGCGTGTGCGGCGACGGCTTCGAGCGTTGCGGCGCGGCTGCCATCGGAAACGAGCAGTGTCTCGAACGAGTCGAGCAGTCGGTCTCGAGTACTTCGTTCGGCGGTCATGGGACCACTCTAGTGAAAGGTCGCCCGAAGATTTGGAATATGTACCGTCCAGACGGTACAGTAGTCACGTGGCAATCGACATTAACACCAGAAACAGCACCACCACGCGTCAGTGGTTGGCACTGGCAGTACTGATGATTCCGGTGCTGCTAGTTTCGATCGACAATCTCGTGTTGAGTTTTGCGTTGCCCGAAATCAGCAGCACGCTCCAACCCACCGGAAACCAACTTCTGTGGCTTGTGGACGTGTACGCGCTGATGTTGGCCGGGCTCTTGATCGCGATGGGCAGCCTCGGAGACCGGATCGGTCGCCGCAGGCTGTTGCTGGTGGGCGCCGTCGGTTTTGGTGTGGTGTCGATCCTTGCCGCGTTCAGCCAAACTGCCGGCCAACTCATCGCAGCTAGAGCCTTCTTGGGATTCTTCGGCGCGATGCTGATGCCCTCAACGCTCTCGTTGATTCGCAACATCTTCACCGAAGAGCGCTCGCGTCGGATTGCCATCGCCACCTGGGCTGCCGGCTTCTCGGCTGGTGCGGCCCTCGGGCCCGTGCTGGGCGGCTGGTTGCTCGAGCACTTTTGGTGGGGCTCAGTTTTCCTCGTGAACGTGCCGCTCATCGTGGTGTTCCTGCCGCTGGCTATCTGGCTGCTGCCGGAGTCCAAAGACCCCGCTCCGGGGCCGTTCGATCTCTTGTCGATCATCGGATCGATGCTGGTCATGGTTCCCTTCGTGTTCATGATCAAACACATCGCCAGTCACGGCATCGACAGCACCGCGCTTGCCTTGGGAATGTTTGGCGCACTCGCGGGCGTGTGGTTCGTCCGCCGGCAACGGTCAAGCGCCACCCCGATGGTCGACATGAGCCTGTTCAAAAACCGGGTCTTTAGCGGTGCCTTGCTCGCGAACGGTCTGAGCATGATGGGCTTGACGGGGTTCCTGTTCGTGGGTACCCAGTTGCTGCAACTCGTGCTCGGCCTCTCGCCGATGCAGGCGGCCATGGTGCTGCTGCCAGGGCTGATTATTTGTATGGTCGCGGGCTTCGGGGCAGTGCGCCTCGTCGAGCATTTCCCCGCACGCCACCTCGTCGCGGGCAGCTTCTTTGCCTCGGCTCTCGGTTATGCGCTCTTGGCGTTCTCGGGCCATCCGACTGCCTTGAGCGTGCTCTTGGCGTTCTCGATCTTGAGTTTCGGAATCGGAATCGCGGAGACACTCACGAACGACCTCGTTCTGGCTTCCGTGTCCGAAGAAAAGGCCGGAGCCGCAGCGGCGCTTTCAGAAACGGCCTACGAAATCGGGGCGGTGATGGGCGTCGCCTTCCTCGGCAGCATCCTCACCGCGACATTCCAACACGGCGTGACCGTGCCGAGGGCAGTTGACGAGGCAACGTCGGGAGCAGCGCTAGAGACCCTGGGCGGCACGCTGGCACTGGCAGAGCAATTGAGTGACAGTACTCGTGAAGCGCTGACGGCCTCAGCAATTGCGGCCTACGATCTGGGCGTCCAGTACACGGCCGGAGTTGCGATCCTGCTGTCAGTGGCGGCAGCAGTAGTGGCTTGGCGGACCCTCGCGAACGACTAAGCAGTAGAGCCGAACAGCGCATCGTGCGCCAACCCGGTGAGCAGCGCTCGCATGCCCGCAGCATCAATGCGGGCGCTGTGCGGGGTCGAGTTGATCAAACCGAATACAGCTTGCGCGGCGGCTCGGGCCGTGGCTCGGTCCCAGTCGCTGCGGACCTCGGCGAGCGAATCGACCCATAGGTCGATGTAGGCGCGTTGTAGCGTGCGCACTGCGGTTTGGGCGTCGGGCGTCAGATTTGCCCACTCACGCTCCTGCAAAATAATCAGCGTTGGTTCCGAGAGCGCGAAGCTCACATGCCAATCGATCAGTGACTCTAGGGCCCCCGCCGCGGAACCTGCGTTTGCCACCCGAACGGCGCCTTCGCGCAGTAGTCGCTCGCTGATCGATGTCAACGATTCGGCGAGCAACTGTTCTTTGCCGGAAAAGTGCTTATAGAGCGCCGGCCCGGAGATGCCGCACGCCTCGCCAATGTCGTTGACCGAAACGCCCAAATAGCCACGCTGCGCGAAAAGGCTGGCGGCACTGGTGAGGATCTGCTCGCGGCGCGTGGTCACGTGATCAGTCTAGCGACCAAGGTTAATGGTTGCTAACCTAAGTGGGTGGACATGCAAACGCTGGTGACAGAATTACGCGAGAAACTCGCCGAGACTCGACTCGGGGGCAGCCCGGCGGCGCGCGAAAAGCACGAGAATCGCGGGAAACTGTTAGCTCGAGATCGCATCGATCATCTGCTCGACCCCGGCTCGCCTTTCCTTGAAGTGGCACCGCTCGCGGCCCACGACATGTACGGAACGAACATTCCCAGCGCCGGCATCGTCACCGGAATCGGTTACGTGAATGGTCGCGCCTGCATGATCGTCGCCAACGATGCGACCGTCAAGGGCGGCACCTATTACCCACTCACCGTCAAGAAACACTTGCGCGCCCAAACCATCGCTCAAGAACACCGGCTGCCGTGCATCTACCTCGTAGATTCCGGCGGCGCGTTCTTGCCGATGCAGGACGAAGTGTTTCCCGACCGGGAACACTTCGGTCGAATCTTCTTCAACCAAGCCCAGATGTCTGCCCGAGGCATCCCGCAAATTGCGGCCGTGATGGGATCGTGCACCGCAGGGGGCGCCTACGTGCCGGCCATGAGTGACGAGAGCGTGATCGTCCGCGACCAAGGCACGATCTTCCTCGGAGGCCCACCCTTGGTGAAAGCCGCCACCGGTGAAATTGTCACGGCCGAAGATCTCGGCGGCGGACTCGTGCACGCGACGAAGTCCGGCGTGGTCGATCACCTCGCCGACGATGACGAGCATGCGCTGGAAATCGTGCGCTCGATCGTGGGAACCCTCAAGCCACCGGCCGACACTGCACCCGATCTGGCCACGGTACTGCCGCCCCGCGAAGACCCGGCGACGATCTACGACGTGGTGCCAATCGACACACGCACTCCCTACGACGTGCGCGATGTGATCGCGCGGATCGTCGACGACTCGCGCCTGCACGAATTCAAACCCCTCTACGGCGAAACACTGGTTTGCGGCTTCGCCCACATTTGGGGTCATCCCGTGGCAATCGTCGCGAACAACGGCATCCTGTTCAGCGAGTCCTCTCTCAAGGGTGCGCACTTCATCGAACTGGCGAACCAGCGCGGCGTCCCGCTCGTGTTCCTGCAGAACATCACCGGTTTCATGGTCGGCAAAGAATACGAAAACGGCGGCATCGCCAAAGATGGCGCGAAACTCGTGACAGCCGTTGCCTCAAGCGTCGTGCCGAAGTACACGGTCGTGATCGGTGGTTCCTTCGGTGCCGGCAACTACGGCATGTGCGGCCGCGCCTACGATCCGAGGTTCCTGTGGATGTGGCCCAATGCGCGCATTTCGGTGATGGGCGGCGAACAGGCCGCCTCGGTGCTGGCCACCGTGAAGGGTGACTTCGAATCGCCCGAAGCCGAAGAAGCGTTCAAGGCGCCGATCCGCGAACAATACGAAGCCAAGGGTTCGCCGTACTACTCGACCGCACGCTTGTGGGACGACGGCGTGATCGACCCAGCCGATACTCGTCGGATGCTGGGCATGGCGCTCTCGCTCTCGGCAGACGAACCCGCCCGCGATCCGAAGTTCGGAGTGTTCCGCCTATGACCACCGCACCCAACGTCAGTTCGCCCCAAGCAATCAGCACGGTGCTCATCGCGAACCGCGGCGAGATCGCCGAACGCATCATCCGCAGCTGCCATGCGGCTGACATCCGCACCGTCGCGGTGCATTCGGATGCTGACGCCCACAGCCCCTTCATTGCTGCCGCCGACCACGCCGTGCGGTTGGGAACCACGACGGCCCAGTCGTATCTGAACGCCGAAGCCATCATCGAGGCCGCCCTGGCCCACGGGGCTGACGCGATTCACCCCGGCTACGGTTTCTTGTCTGAGAACGCCGGTTTTGCTGCGGCCGTCGCCGAAGCCGGATTGATCTTCATCGGACCGAGCGCCGAAGTCATCGAACAGATGGGGCGCAAAGACCGCGCGCGCGTTATCGCTGAACGGGCCGGGGTCCCCGTCACACCGCAGTATCAGCCTGGTGCGGTCCCCGATGACGCGTGGCCGGTCTTGGTGAAAGCTGCCGCAGGCGGTGGCGGCAAAGGGATGCACATCGCTCACGATGCTGCCGAACTGGAACGCGCACTCGAAACCGCCGGCCGCGAAGCGCGCGCTGCTTTCGGCGATGACACGCTCCTGATCGAAAAGTATGTCGCCTCGGGCCGGCACATCGAAGTGCAAGTATTCGGAGACACTCACGGCAATGTGGTGCACCTGTTTGAGCGCGACTGTTCCGTGCAGCGCCGGCACCAGAAGGTCATCGAAGAAGCACCCGCCGCCGGTTTGAGCGACCATGCACGCACGACAGTGCTGGATGCGGCAGTGGCGCTGTGTCGCGAAGTCGGTTATACCAACGCCGGCACGGTCGAGTTTCTCGTTTCGGGAGACGACGCTTGGTTCCTAGAAATGAACACGCGACTGCAAGTAGAACATCCGGTAACCGAAGAAGTAACCGGACTCGACCTAGTCGATTGGCAGTTGCAGGTGGCGAACGGGCAACCGTTGCCGCGCTCCCAATCAGACATCACCTGCACCGGCCATGCGATCGAAGTGCGGGTGTACTCAGAAGACCCCTACCGCGAGTTCCTGCCGCAAACCGGACAGGTGCGCGAACTGATCTGGCCAGACAACGGCACCCGAATCGAGT
>JAAZCT010000164.1 GCA_012513165.1 Actinomycetales bacterium | reverse complement strand
GGACGGCACCAATCATTGCATCGGCAATCGAGAACAAAACAGATTCGTAAATGTTGCCCATGCCCTGCGCGATATGGCACCCGACATCGACCAATCCGCACGCGCCGTCATCGGCAGTAGCAGTGAACATCAGTACTCCACCTTGCGTACAAACCCAGCCAAACGGCATGGTTTCGTTGGCGGACATTCCACTAACACTGTGAGTGCATGGCTCTGTACAGTCGACTGCGGTTTCCTATTTTCAACCCAGGACGTTTCAAGTTCGCCTGTGACGGTGAACACGTAGCTACCTTTCGGCCATGTCTTTGGGATGTTGTTCTCGCGCCGGTGACGTTGGCTTGTTGGCTCATAGACGCGGTCGATTTTGAAGGTAGTTACCTGTTCGGATTCTCGTAGCGCCGCCCAATCGAGATCGGGAGGGATCACCCATTCCACGCCTCGTTGAATGAAGTCTGGATCGGTCGTACCTAATGCGTACCCTGTCTTCTCTGACGAGGGGTTCTCAGTAACCGGGGTGTGAATCTTGGTGATGGCCGCCAAGTAGTCGTACCAGTCGTAGTTGATGTGGTCCCACGACAAGGCAACCTCAGCGACTCGCCCGGCGAACTCCTTGGGATCGTTTGTGTCCTTGATTCTCAACGATCGCGGGACCCGCTTTTCTTCGCTTACTGCCGCGGATGGCGTTCGGCTAGATTCTTTGGCTGGTGTGGACGTTTCGGTCTTGTTCGTATTGGTTAGCAAGATCCATGCTTGGAGCGCAAGAAGCGCGAGTACTGCTGCCACGATGAGGGCGATGGTTTTGGTTTTCATGCTTCAGCTCGATTCACTGGTTGAGTTTCCATGCTTGGATGTGGTTCTTCGTGCGGGTGATTACGGTCGACTCGTTGACAGCAAGCAACGTGTGCCCCGTCGGAATGCGATAGTTCTTGCCGTCGAGGGCGCACCACTCCCCTGCGCCATTCACTTCAGCGAAGGCTGCTCCAAATGTCAGTGCGGTGAACGGTTCTTCCGGTTCAGATTCGGCCACGATGGTGCCGCTTTCGAGGTCCACAAGCAGGTGCGCGAAGGTGGCGAGTCGGTTATCGGCATCGTTTCGATAGACACCGTCTGTGGCCACCGACTTTGAGACGCGGACAGCATTCTTGGCTTGCCCTGTTGCCAGACTGTGAACGGCAAGGATGGGACCGTTGTGGTCCTGCCAGATCACGAGTACGAACTGATTTGTAACACCGACCCAGCGTTGAAGCTGCGCATCGGCGATCCCTGTGAGGTTCACTTTCTGTTGTGTTCCGTTAAACGGTTGAGTAATGATGCTCGCTGGTGGGACAACTGCGATGAATGCCGTGGGGCTCATCGAGATCAGGTGGCCGACTTTCGGCACTTTGACCGGCACGAGTGTGTCTTTGCGGACTGTCCATGTTTTTTTGTCAGATACGACTAGTAGGGTTCCGCCGGTAGTTGTGACGGTGGCTGCGGGTGGGAGCGCAACGGTGGTGAGGTCGGCTGGATGGGCCGGTGTCCATAGTCGTATGGACTTCTCCTCAACGAGGGCAATGTGGGGTGTTTCATCTACTTCGACAACTGCGACCAGTGTCGGGCTGCTGCCCAGTTTTAGGTTGGGTGAGGTTTTTCCTTGTGGGTCGGTAACGGTAAAGGTTTGATCCTTGATCGCTACGACACCGAGTGAGGTTGCCACAAGTGTGGCTTCGGGGGTGACGTTGGTAGACCATTGTGGGTCGCCTAGTTTGTGTGTCACTGCTGTAGCGGCAAGTTGTTGTGGGGCAGCCCAGGTCGTGACCTTGTTTTGAGGTGAACGTGAGTGTGGGGTTGGGTTTGCGATGAAGATTGCCGCGCACCCGAGGGTAATTCCTGTTAGCGCTACTAGTGCGGCCGCTAGTTTCATGGTCGAGCTTGTTCGGTGCGGTGGCGCGAGTTCCGACTCGCCGTGGGAACTTGGCTTGTGCGGCAGGTCTAATGGCTCGAACTCTTCTGGGGTGGGCGTGCTTGTGGACCGTAGAGGGTTGTCGGTTGTTAATGGGTCGACGAACTCGTCGATGATGCGTCGCCCTTCTATTTCGGTTTCGACGATCACACGCGAACGTGAACTAACAATTTCAGCGACACGACTGACAGCCTCTTGAAGTGGTATTTCTTCATCTGGTTCGCTCATGAATCGGACCATCGGCGGATGGTTCGGTGGGAGGCTGATCTGCAGCTGGACCGTCAGTGACGGGTCAGACAGCGCATTCATAGCGACTCCTCACGATGTTTGTTCTCTGAGGTAATGCGCAATGGCACGCACTTGCACCGATCAGGATGGCCGCCTATGCAGCTTGTCGCTGCGCTTCAGGTGGCTGGTATTGCGCCAAGACCACGAGATCCCGTGGTGCGGTCACGGTTGCCTCTTCGAGGTCTATCGGTTGCTGGCGGAGTTCGGCTTCAATTACGCGAGCAAGTGCGCTCGTGCCCGGTGGTGTCGCGCGTGGTCCACTCATCAAGTCGATCAACGCTTTGATTTGCTTGCGTGCGAGGTCGCGGCAAAGTTCATTGTCCGTGTATGCGACCGTATGTAATTTGTTGCTGGCACGTGAATACATTTCCATGATTTCCCACGCACGGCCTACAACTCGAGTTGCACGCTCGTGGTCCATACCTCTGGTAACGAGTGCAGAAATGAGGGTGGTGACCGCCTTGTGTACAGCGGCACGTCGCAGGTCTTGGTCGAGGGTGGTGGCATTCGGTGTCGCAAGGCACGGTGCGTCCGGTGGGCTGAACCGTGTTGGAGCCATACCGCCGGCCGTTTCGCTCAGGCGTGATTCGTGGGAAGCCTTGGATACGTCTGTAAGGAATTGTTGTGCAGTGACTGCTCGGAATGCGGAACGCTTCATGGCGACGTGTATCAGCCCCAACGCGGACCGGTGTTCTGCAATTGCTTGTGGTCCGGTCTTGTCTATGAAGACCCACGCCTCGGATACGAGTTCGTCGACGAGTCCCGGATAGTAGTCAGGGCGTAGCCCGCTAGAGCGAATCGTGATGCGAGCTTGACGCGCTAATACGTCAAGTGCTTGACGGCCAGCAGTACTGTCCCAGGTTCCTTCGCCGGCTATTTGTCGCAATGCTGCACATAGTTCTGTGCCCATGGTTCGGCTCATATCGCCGTTCCAAAGTCTTGACGTGGCTGTGGGGTAGTGAACGGTGTCGGCCGAGGTGGGGTGTTGGGGGCTTTCGCTATTTCACGTAGCAGGGCGATGCCGGGAGGATCGCCGTCTGGTCCTTGGTGTGATTCAAGACCAGCGAGAATCTTGTTTGCGGTGGTAACGCATTTACCGGCAGTGGATGTGACGACTTCGTGGGGTGTCACGTCTAACTCTCGATTCGCCCACTGTGCAACGTACGGGATGGAATAGGAATCGGTTCTCATGCCGTGCGCTTCAAGCACGAGCAGTGCAATGGATTCTGCTTCTACCTCGATACGGCCGCGATGTCCGATCGTGTCGGGGTCGACGGGGTCGTGGCACAGCACGTGTGCCAGCTCGTGAACAAGGGTTTTGACTTGTGCAGCGTCATCCATATCGGTTCGGACACTGACGGTGTTCGTGGCGTAGTTGGTGCAACCGTTCGCGCCCTGAATGGCGGCCGCGTTGGGAACCATCACTGTGTCGAATCCTGCGTTGCTGATTTGTTCGATAATGCCCTCGCGTAGGCCAACAGGGGCTTGCCCTTGGAGGAGGTGTGGCATTGGCATTGGAGGGATCGGTTTACCTGATGTTTGGGAAACATCGAACACGTACGCCGGGCGCACGCCGACCACGCTTCGAGTCACTTTGGCGTGAGGTGGGGGTGATTCACCTCGCTCTAGTCGGCGTCGTACGCCGTCTTCTTCAACCATGCGAGCCGTGACCGGCGCGAAAATCATGTAACCGGTTTGGCCTTTATCAACCTGGCGGCCCAATGAGGCCCACTGTTTATATCCAGCGACATAGGTTGGGATAGGTTCTGGGACTTTTCCTTCTTCATATGCGATCTGGTGTTGTGCCCAGATCAGCATTGAGTTTTGAAACGATCGGGAACGGAAGCGCGATGCAAATCGTAGTGCATCGAACCAGTCCTCCCCCGTGACAAGTGATTG
>JAAZCT010000018.1 GCA_012513165.1 Actinomycetales bacterium | reverse complement strand
GCATTGGCGTGACCGGCAACCCAGCCAACACCAACGCGCTCATCGCATCGAAGAACGCACCAGACATCCCAGCAGAACGCTTCAGCGCGTTGACTCGCTTGGATCACAACCGTGCGTTGAGCCAGTTGGCTGCCAAGACCGGCAGCAAGGTTGCTGACATTAGCAACCTCACCATCTGGGGCAACCACTCGGCGACTCAGTACCCAGACATCTTCCACGCGAAGATCAACGGACAGAACGCTTTCGATGTTGTCAACGACCAGGCATGGCTCGAGAACGACTTCATCCCCACGGTCGCTAAGCGTGGCGCCGCGATCATCGAAGCCCGTGGCGCATCCTCGGCTGCTTCGGCTGCTTCGGCCACCATCGACGCTGCCCGCGACTGGATCTTCGGAACCCCTGAAGGCGACTGGGCATCGATGGCTGTCGTTTCGGACGGTTCGTACGGTGTGCCAGAAGGCATCATCTACTCGTTCCCCGTCACCACCAAAAACGGCGACTGGGAAATCGTTCAGGGCCTCGAGATCAACGACTTCAGCCGTGGCCTGATGGACGCAACCGCGGCCGAACTCATCGAAGAACGTGACGCTGTCACCGAACTCGGTTTGATCTGAGTTTCACCAACTCGAAGGGCGGTGCTCCGGGTTTACTCCCGTGAGCATCGCCCTTTGTTGTACGCAGCCGCGCTCACTCCCCCTGCAGGAGCCTCTCATGGACGAGGATGTGTCTCCCACTTCATCACCTTTGGGTTCCATGAACTTACCTTCGTTTGAGTAAGTACGGGGTCAGCAAAATCTGCCACAGCGTTCAGCACCTCGGCGAAATCCAGAGGCAAGTCACTTTCACGATGCACGCGGTTACGCCAGGCACGCCACTTCGGTTGGGCGATCTGCGCCATCGCTCCCAGCGAAGGAAGCAAGGGGCCGAGTTCGATTTATCGATACTCCGCTACTGTCCTCAGCGATGCCGCGAGTTCACCTGCCGGAACACGATGGGTCCGCGTGAGCACGTAGATATCTGCGAAGTCACGCCAGCGAGTATTGGCTGGCCCACGGTCGAGCGCGGTAACAATCTTTTCAGCGAGGATCATTGTCAGCGGATATCCAAGCAGTTCAACCGGCGGCTGGTCGAGTTGAACGACACGAGGAAGTTCGATGAGCCTAGGCTCCGGCCAGATGGGATCACCGAAGTTCACATCGATCCCAATAGTCAAGCGTGCGCTCCCCAGATGACCAACGATCTTCACGCGGGTTCCGGCGTACTCGTTGTCACCGCGAATAGCTGAGGCAGCGAGGCTGTCCGCGTTGAAAACGACCCCGTCCGACAGATCAATACTCACGATCTCCCGGATTCGTTCTGTCACATCATGCTCGTCATTGCCGACGCCAGTCGCCTGGAGATCAATGTCTTTTGTGGGGCGGCGCACAGCAAAAGCAGCCAGCAAGACCCCTCCCTTCAACACAAAGTCGTCTCGGTAGTGCGAAATAGCCAAGCGAGCCAGGAGCGCTTCGAGTACAAAGAGTGTCTGTAACTCTTGGACGTCGCCGCCAGCCTGTCGAGCAAGCCTCTGGATCGCCAAGGTTGCATCTCCTGCGGGAGTACCACGTTGCGGATTCGGACTCACAGCAGAATCTCGAGAGCATTTTGTAGAGCCGGTCGGGCTTTGGGGAACTGCTCGGCCAATGCCAGAAGCGTAGCCGGACTGTTTCCTCGTTCCCGAAGCCACCGTTTGAGAGCCCCAACCGCTAGATCGCTTCCCCACTCATGGCGGAGTCGAAATATATCGATGATTGTTCGTTCGGGCGAGTAAAGACCGATGGTCAGGCCACTGGGAAGGGGATGTTCGATCCGTCCGATCCCAAACGTAGCTGCATCGAAGCGATGCCACGTGATAGGAGCGCGTTGAATCACTAACGGCTGGCCACCGCGCGGGATCGCTATATCGGTGCGAGTGGGAATCTCGTCAGTTAGTTCATGCATCGCGAGTGCCGAAAGCAAGCAGATCGTGGCTCCGGGCTTTTTCGTGGCAATCGCCATCCAAGCAGCCGTGCTGTCATCGACGATGCCTGCACGCAAGAACAACCCTGCCGCAATGCGCTCATAACTGCCCTCATCGACCAGTCGGTCAAGACGGTGACGGGTCACACCGTGCCTGTCGAGATCTCCGTAGCCAAGCAGATCGGGTAGCGAAGAAATATCCATTCTCAACCCCCTTCCGACAAAAAGCATACCAGAGATACTGTATGTGGTGGTGTTTCTGCTGGATGGCGTACGACATCGAAAGAATTCAAAAGCCCAGTTCACGCATGAGATCGTCGTGAGAGTTACGCCCATCTTCGCGGCGCGCCGCTGCTGCGGCACGGATGTCTTCTTGGTCTTCGAGCGCCTGCATCGCCCGGTCAAAAAACTCTGGAGACACTACGACAGCTCGGCGGCCCACCCCGCGAGAGGTGATCTCGACGGGTTCACGCTGCGCGACAGCAATGTAGTCACTCTGCTGATTACGGAACTGGGAAAGCGTCACAGAAATCATGTGGGAAACGTACGACTTGTACAAGATGTGCGCAAGCTGCCTCGTCCGGTCGACCCCAATCGAGTACGAACTACGCTCTGATCAAGACACCATCACCGCTGCCAGTTAGCCAACACGACTGGAACCCAAACAATGGGGCAGGTCATCGCGTCGCGCGCACGGTTGCCGTAGTTCGAGCCATGCACTCAACCAACGAGGAAGGTCTGACAATACCCGCGACGAGCTCAGTCGGGCAGACCACCGAGGCCATCAAGCTCTTCGGAACTGAAGCCGGTCGTCAACGACGTCCTTCTTCGAACGCGACGTGAAGTGGGCCGCATGCGACACGAGTTCATCGGTCTCAACGTCGACCTTGATCGGTGCGGTTGCAGCAACTATGAAAGTTCTCCATCCGAGGCCCTACTAAAGAACCTAAGTG
>JAAZCT010000163.1 GCA_012513165.1 Actinomycetales bacterium | reverse complement strand
TGTCGAGGCTCCTCAGTATGCGAAGGACAGCGGTTCATCACTGTCTTCAGATTGGACCGGAGGATTAGCGTCTGGCAATCCCTTGCGGATGTACTTGATCAGCAGCCCGAGTTCCACGACGGCCAAGCCGCCATAGAGAAGCGTGAACGTAATCACCGAGGTCCACACTTGTGCTGCCGAAACTGTCGGCGATACACCTGCTGCTGTTGGCATAAGTCCGAAGACCGCCCACGGCTGTCGTCCCATTTCGGTGAAGATCCAACCGAATGAGTTCGCGAACAATGGCATCAGTGGCAGAGTGATGGCTGAGAACAGCAAAAGCTTGCCGTGCTTAGTTTCTATTGCTGGAACACGGTCGCGGCGAACCAGCCACCACATCCAAGCGCCAACGATCATGGCCAAGAATCCGAGTCCCATCATTAAACGGAACGACCAGTACGTGATCGGAATGTTCGGCGAGAAGTCCTCAATTCCAGTTTCTGCGTACGTGACTCGGTATTCCTCGTTGAGCGAGTTGATACCGCGCACCTCTCCGTCGAGCGATCCTGTTGCAAGTTGCGACAGGACACACGGCACTTCGAGTGCGAAGAGTGGCCGTGACCCGTCGAGGGTGCCGACAGTCAACACTGAGAACGGTGCGCAGGAGTCGGCGTCTTCGTACAAAGCCTCAGCTGCGGCCATCTTCATGGGCTGCACTTCAGTCATGATCTTGCCTTGGATATCACCAGTGATGATCGTCCCGAGACCTGCGATCATGAGGGTGGCTGCACCAACGCGGACTGCACTATGGAACGCAGCAGTGTCTTTACCTGGGTTTCGCAGCAAGTGCCAGAAGGCGACGCCGGCGACGAAAGCTCCGCCGACCATGAACGCTGCGAACAAGGTGTGCGGCACCGTTACCAGCGCGACCTTGTTGAGCAAAACCGCCGCGAAGTCAGTGAGTTCGGCGCGACCGCGCTCGTCATTCATTTCGAAGCCGACCGGGTTTTGCATGAACGAGTTGGCGGCGAGGATGAAGTACGCCGACAACATCGTGCCGATCGACACCATCCAGATACTCATGAGGTGCAAACCACGAGGGAGTTTGGTCCAGCCGAAGATCCACAGGCCGAGGAATACCGATTCCATAAAGAACGCGAGCAAACCTTCGATCGCGAGTGGGGCGCCAAAGATGTCGCCGACGAATCGCGAGTAACTACTCCAGTTCATACCGAACTGGAATTCCTGCACGATTCCCGTCACGACGCCCATGGCGAAGTTGATGAGGAAGAGTTTCCCGAAGAACCGGGTGAGTTTGAGCCACTTCTCGTCGTTGGTCCGGAACCAGAATGTCTGCATAAGCGCTACCAAGAACGCCATGCTGATCGTGATTGGAACGAAGAAGTAGTGGTAAACCGTGGTGATACCGAACTGCCATCTTGCGAGTTCTAAGGCCTCCACGAGGCACCGCCTTTCAGACAACACAAATAGATACGCCGCGTATCGCGACTACCGAGCCATCGTACGGAAACTGGTGGGTCACATTCTATCGCCAGAACAGCACCTTCGCATGAGGTGCGTCACACGAAATATCCACTGCCATTGCAGCGTTTTTTACGTTTCATTTTAGTAAGGCAATCCTCACTAGAGAAAATTTTCACAACGCTGTGTCCGCAACTGCGCGAACTAGTCAGCTTCCTCTTCGCGCAACCGCTGACTAATCACTGCTGAAACCCCATCGCCGCGCATCGAAACGCCGTAGAGCGCATCTGCGACTTCCATGGTCCGCTTTTGGTGCGTGATCACGATCAATTGCGAATTTGCGCGCAGTTCTTCGTAGATCTCGAGCAGGCGTCCGAGGTTCGTGTCGTCGAGGGCCGCTTCGACCTCATCGAGAATGTAGAAGGGACTGGGGCGCGCCTTAAACAGTGCGACCAAGAACGCAACGGCCACCAAGGAACGTTCGCCGCCAGAAAGCAACGACAGGCGCTTGACTTTCTTTCCAGGAGGGCGGGCTTCAACGTCGATTCCGGTGGTAAGCATCGAACTCGGGTCAGTCAGGATGAGTCGGCCTTCGCCGCCAGGGAAAAGCCTCGAGAAGACATCTTCAAATTCACGCTCGACGTCGTACCAGGCTTCGGTGAAAACCTGCTCGACCTTCTGATCAACTTCTTCCACGATCTCAAGGAGGTCTTCGCGTGTTTTCTTCAGATCATCGAGTTGTTCTGACAAGAACTGGTGACGTTCTTCAAGAGCAGAGAACTCTTCGAGCGCGAGCGGATTAACTTTGCCCAACAATGCAAGTTCCCGCTCGGCAATTTTGAGGCGTTTGGCTTGATCGTTCCGATCGAAGGCAACTGGTTCGGCGTCTTCAGCTTCGCCGCTGACGGGCAAGACGAGTTGGTCTGGCCCATACTCGGCAACCAGCGTTTCCACGTCAATTCCGACTTCTTCAAGCGCCCGTTCTTCGAGCGTTTCAAGCTTCAGTTGAAGTTGAGCACGCGCGAGTTCGTCCTTGTGAACTGAATCGGTGAGCTTTTCCAGTTCCGTCGCCAATTCGCGGATGTGTACCCGCGCAGACTTGAGTTGAGCTTCGCGATCGGTTCGGGTGGCTTGAACGGCGGCGCGCACTTCCGCTGCTTGATCCAGGGACCGCGCTATTCGAGCCAGAACGACATCGATGGCTGATAAAACCGCGGCTGCTGTTTCGGCTTCGACGCGCCTGCGTTCGGCGAGTTCGCGTGCTTGCTGACGGGCCAAGCGCTCGGCTTGGGCCGACTCATACAGCGAGCGCACCTGTTGATCGAGCGCCCTCGCGCGCTCTTCGTCTGTGCGCAAAGCCAAACGGGCTTCAGTTTCAGCCCGGCGCGCCAACGATGCTGCTTGCGCTAATTCCTCTACGCGACTTTCTTGAGGTTCCTCGTCGTTGCCATCTTCGGCTTGAGCAATCCGCGTTTCGATTTCCGTGATCGAGGCGGCTGATTGTTCACGAACTAGCTCTGCTTGTTTTGTCGCTTCTTGCAGCCGATCGCGTTCAGCGCCTGCGCTTCGGATGATCTGACCCAACGATCCGAGCCGCTCGGCAACGGCCGACATTTCCGCATCAGACTCGTGCAACTTTGCGAGAGACACATCAACCGAGGCACGCGCCTTCACAACCCGTTCCTGGGCGACCGTCGTGGATTCAGTCAGACCCGTGAGCGAACTCGAAATCTCTTGTTCCTCAATGCCAGCGGCCTCGACCGCTGCGGAAATCTCGATGATGCTGCGCCCTTGACCGGAGCCACCTTCTGCCAAATGAATCGCAACGCGGTCACCCTCGGAGGTCACTGCGGTCACATCGGGAAGCGTTCCAACCAGCGCCTGAGCCTCGTCCAAAGAGTGCACCACCGCAACCAAATGCAAAACCCGCTGGATCGCACCACGGAACTCTTTGGGCACTGTGACCAGCTCGTGAGCCCAAACCGCGCCGTTTGGCAGTTGTGGCCATTCGCTGGCATCGAGCGGAGCATCCGCGACGAGCATGCGGGTTTGTCCCAAATCTTCGCTGCGCAAGTGCTTTAAGGCTGACACCGCGGAGTCGATGTCTCCGAGAGCGACGCCATCGACCGTCGCGCCGAGTGCCGCGGCGATGGCAGGTTCCCAGCCAGCTTTCACCTTGATGAACGAGGAAACCGAACCCAATAATCCCTCGAGTTTCGTGTCGCCCTCGAGCATCGCACCGGAGGCGTCTTTGCTGGATAAGGTGAGTTCGAGTGCTTCTTTACGTGCGCGAACCGCAGCCAGACGCTGTTCAGCGTCGCGCAACTGTTCCGTCAGTTTTTCTCCCACAGATTCCGCTGCATGCAGTTCTGCTTCCGCCGCCTCGAAAGCCTCATCCAAGCCACCTTCGCCTGCGCTGAGACTGGCAATCGTGCTTTCGAGGGTGGTGAATTCACGTTGTGCAGATTCAGCGGATTCGGCCGACTTTGCGATGGTCCCCACAAGCCGTTCGATTTCCTCTTCGGCTGACGCCAACCGGCTCTTGAGCCCGTTGAGTTGACCATGAAGTCGCGCGATACCTTCACGCCGATCTGCCGAGGCGCGCGCCAACAAGGAGACCCGTTCTTGCTCAAGCGCATGGGCTTCTTCGTGGGTGCTGCGCCCGGCGATCGATTCGTTAAGTAAAGCTTGAGATTTTTCGACGGCTTCGCGCAGTCCCACGAGGGATTGCTCTGCGTTGCGAGCCTCGTTCTCCATGTCTTCTGGATCGCGACCGAGACGGGACTGGTCACCATCTTCGCTGGCTCGCCGGACTCGTTCACGGGCCAAGTTTGCGGTACCTAGGAACCGCTCGCGTAGCGAACCCAGCGCATGCCAGACCTCTTGGGACTGCAATAGCTTTGGAGCATCCGCGGCCAGCAATTCTTCGAGGCCGGTCTCCTCGAGGCGAGCCGCCGCAAGCAATTGCTCGACCTCTTCGCGGCGAGCACGCAGCGTGCCTTCGTCGGCCAGTTCAGTTTCCATCGTGCTGCGGGCTATAACGATGTCGTCGGCAAGCAAACGAGCACGAGCATCGCGGACTGTCGCTTGGATGCCGGCGGCCCTGCGAGCCACTTCGGCCTGACGACCCAGCGGTTTGAGTTGGCGACGCAACTCGGTGAGCAAATCGTTAAGACGCGTGAGGTTGCCCTGAGTGGCGTCGAGTTTGCGTAGTGCCTTCTCTTTGCGCTTACGGTGTTTGAGCACGCCGGCAGCTTCTTCGATGAACCCGCGACGCTCTTCGGGCGTTGCGCGCAGCACCGAATCCAACTGCCCTTGGCCAACGATGACGTGCATTTCGCGGCCGATACCCGAATCGCTCAACAATTCTTGAACATCCAAGAGACGACACGTGTTGCCGTTGATTGCGTATTCAGACCCGCCGCTGCGGAACATGGTTCGCGAGATCGTGACTTCGGTGTACTCGATGGGGAGTGCGCCATCGCTGTTGTCGATCGTGAGAACAACCTCAGCGCGACCCAGCGGCGCGCGCCCGGAGGTTCCAGCGAAAATGACGTCTTCCATCTTGCCGCCGCGCAACGTTTTCGCGCCCTGTTCGCCCATCACCCACGAGAGCGCGTCGACCACATTGGATTTACCCGAGCCGTTGGGGCCCACAACGGCGGTGATGCCTGGCTCTAACACGAGAGTCGTCGACGAGGCGAAGGATTTGAATCCTCGCAAGGTCAGGCTCTTGAGATACACCGGCAACTCCAGGAGAACAGAAAGAAGGAAGGTCGCTTTAGCCTAGTGCGAATTAGTGCGCCCGTGTTGCACGACCCACACAATTTCTCGATGTCCGTTCCCCTTGGACATGTCAATGTGCGTGGCGTCTGAGTATCCAATGCAATCGTCTAGGCTCGCCAACATGGCACAAGACCTTTTTTCCGACCTGGATATCGAATGGACTCCAGTTTCTACCGGCCTCATCAAGGGACGCAGACTCGCGGGATCGATTACCTTCGGCATTCTCTTCCTTTTTGTTGCCGCCGGCGCTGGCTTCGCGATCTATTTAGCACCTGCACCGTGGGGCACTCTGGCCGCGATCACGGTTACGCTGCCGATCCTTGCGCTCTGGGTATGGTTCTGGTTTTGGGTTCCGCGCAATCAAGCGAGTTGGGGATATTTCGAGGGAGAAAAGGAACTGCTCATCAAGAGCGGAATTATGTTCCGCCGTTTGGTGGTGGTGCCCTACGGTCGAATGCAGTTCGTTGACGTCGAGTCCGGACCGATTGCTTCGGCGAACGGTTACGCCTCAGTCACGCTCAATACCGCGTCAACTGAAACTGCCGCCGACATCCCAGGCGTGCCGACAGCCGAGGCGCACCGACTTCGTGACCGACTGACAGAACTCGGAGATTTTGATGATTCAGGAGTCTGACGGGAACTCGTCGGAGCCAGAAGAAGACGCCCAGGCTGTAGCGGCAGGGCCGGAACTTCCTCACGCCTCGGGCGCCCCGACCGAAACCGAAGGTTCAGCCGAGACCGGCGCCCGAACTCACCCGCTTTCTGGTCTGGTCCTCGGTCTCTCGTGGGGGCTCGGTGTCGCGTTGGCACTGTCATTCCGTTCAATCTTGGACGGCGAATGGATCGTGATCGCGTTTACGATTCCTGCCGGCTTCGTCGCAGGCGTTGTGGGCGGTTACGTCAAATGGTGGTTCACCAGATATGTGATCAATGAATGTGAGATTCGGATCGAGACCGGCCCCATCTTTAAGAGCTCTCGCAGGATTCCCTGCGCACGTTTGCAATCGAGCGACATCAACCAGCCACTTGTAGCGCGAGTGTTCGGCCTATCTGAACTGACGATCGAGATGGCGGGCGGAAGCGACTCCAGTTCGAAGCTTCGGTTCCTTCCGTTCGCTGAAGCGAGGAACATTCGATCCACCGTTTTGCAGCGCAGCCACGAGCTTGGAAATGCCAACACGCCGCAGCCCGCAACGCCCTCGCCTGAAGACGCAGACTGTGATTCCAGTTCAGACTCCACCATGTCAGTCGGCGACTCCCCACTCGGACACGAGGGCGCGACGCTTATTGCCCGGCTTGCCCCTGACCGGATCCTCATCGGCGCTTTGCTTTCGCTTGACCTGCTCATGGCATTGCTCGGCGCGATGCTTGTGGGATTGGCCTTTGTTGTATTCGATATTCCGATCGGCGGGCTTGTCACCCTGCTTGCATTTGCAGGCGGCATCTACAGCATCGTCAGTTCACGCGTTTTCGCTCAATGGGACTTCACCTTGAGTCGTTCCGCACATGGTTTACGGATCACTCGCGGCCTCTTTGACCGCTCTTCTCAGTCGATTCCGTTCGATCGAATTCAAGGGATCGAGATGGTTGAGCCGCTCTTGTGGCGCCGGTTCGGCTGGTCGCAACTCAAGATCGACGTCGCTGGATACGGTGATGCCAGTGAAGAAGATGGCGTATCTGTGACCACATTGCTCCCCATCAGCGATAAGTCGATGGCATTGACCTTGCTAAATGAACTCATTCATGAGCCGCATCCAGAAGAACATCAGGCTCTCGCGAATCAGGCCAGTGAACGGGCACGAATTTTTGCTCCCATCGGTTGGAAGTATCGCTGGTTAACGCGTTCAGCCGACACAGTTCGGACGCATACTGGCTGGGTCACCAAACGAATGCAAGTGCTCCCACACCGCAACGTTCAATCAATCGAGATCTCACAAGGTCCGTGGCAGCGCAGACTTGGCGTCGCCACTGTCGAGATTCACACCCCCGACGGCCCGGTCTCGATCTCGTTGGCACACATGAACGCCGACGAGGCACCCAGACTTGTGCTCGACGAGGTCGCATTGGCGAGGGCAGCAATGGCTCGACCGACGGCAGGTAACGCTTAGCCGCCGCTGACGTTCAATTCGGCAGCCGGATCGATCCAAGCAGGCGATTCGCGATCGTTGAGCCAGCCCTCGGGAAGTGCGACCTTCTTGGGCGTTCCTTGACGGCCCCGGGGCGCACCCAACACAGCGCGCGGGAACTCTTCACTCGGATCAAGCAGCGCCAGCAACTCGTCTAACTGCCCAAACGAGGACACTTTCCCGAGGTTGTCTCGCACGAGGTGCCCTGCCCTGAAGCCTTTCAGGTACCAAGAAATGTGTTTGCGGAACTCGATACAGCCACGTTCTTCACCGAGCCAATCCCCCAGCAAAACCGCATGCCTTTTCATGATCACGGCCACGTCGCCGAGGGTCGGCAGCGCCAGGTCCGTGCGCCCTGCGAATGCCGCTTCGAGGTCCGAGAACAGCCACGGCCGCCCCAGACAACCACGACCGATCACGACCGCGTCGCAGCCCGTCTGTTCAACCATGTTGATCGCATCGGAGGCTTCCCAAATGTCTCCGTTGCCGAACACGGGGATGTTGATTGATTCTTTGAGCGTTGCGATCGAGTCCCAGTCTGCGTGGCCCGAATAGTGTTGCGCGGCGGTTCGGCCGTGCAAGGTAATTGCCGAACAACCGGTTTCCTCAGCGATCTGTCCGGCATCGAGGTAGGTGATGTGGTCTTCGTCTACGCCAATGCGAGTCTTCATCGTCACCGGCACGTTAAAGCCAGAAGCCGCTTTCACTGTTTCTGTGAGAATCTGGGCCAGTAAATTCGACTTCCACGGCAGTGCCGCTCCCCCGCCTTTGCGCGTGATTTTAGGGACCGGGCAGCCAAAGTTCAGATCGATGTGATCAACTCCGTACTCGGCACACAGCATCGATGCAGCTCGCCCCATGACCTTGGGGTCGACTCCATAAAGTTGCACGGACCGATAGCGTTCCGAATCGGCAAACTTGACCATCGAAAGGCTCGTCTTGTCGCCTTCGATCAGTCCGCGGCTCGTGATCATTTCGCAGGTGTAAAGGCCTTTGCCCTGTTCGGCACACAGTTGCCGAAAAGCGACGTTGGTGACGCCGGCCATGGGTGCAAGAATGACGGGCGCGCCGATCTTGAGTGGGCCGAGGCGGAAGGTCTCGCTCGCGGCCGGTAATGGGGTGCTGTTCACGTGTGACTTTTAGCTTCCCGTTCCGATGTTTGACGGAATTCGCCAGCTCACCGTTTCAATTCCGTTGTTGCGCAGGTAGTCAACCGATGCGGGCTGATCTGCATTTGGCACAAGGAACAGGAGGCAGTCGAGACGTTCAGCCGCCACTGGCAAGGTCGCCTCGGCGGTGTCAGTCGGGCAAGCCTTAATCTGGCCGTTGACCACAGTTGGTGGCACTTCTAGGTCGGAACCCAGTCGCAGGAACCAGCCTTTTTCGTCGTTCACGTTGACATCCGCCGGGCCTCGGTTGTGTTCGGCAACAGAAACGTACCAAGGGGTGCTTTGGGCTGGAACGCCTGTGAAGGTGTCGAGGTCAGCGGGGTCACCTTTGCGCACTTCAACGACTTGCAGGCGCACGACCGAGCCCGAGGTGCCACCGGCTTGATCGCCAAGAACCAACTGGATCGAGTCATCAATCTTTAGGGTGCTCCCCCAGTCGCCAAGCTCGGTGCCTGCGGGAAGTTCGGGGCCCGGCTCGGTCGGGTCGCCTGAACCTGAACAGCCCGCGAGGAATGCGATCATCATGGCCGAGATCGCGCCTGCAAGGCGGAGTCTGGTTCGGGCGCCCACAGTCAGCAGCCGATCAATCGCGCAGCGAGGTAACTCGTGACTTGGTCCAATGCCACGCGCTCTTGAGCCATCGAGTCGCGTTCACGAATCGTCACGGCGTTGTCTTCGAGCGTGTCGAAGTCGACCGTAATACAGAACGGCGTGCCGATTTCGTCTTGGCGACGGTAGCGCTTTCCGATGGCTTGAGCATCGTCGAACTCGATGTTCCAGTTCTGGCGAAGTTCCGCGGCCAACGCCTTCGCTTTAGGCGAAAGGTCTGAGTTCCGCGAAAGCGGCAACACAGCGGCCTTCACTGGAGCGAGACGTGGGTCCAAGCGCAACACCGTGCGCTCGTCTACGCCGCCTTTGGAGTTCGGGGCCTGATCGACGGTGTAGGCGTCGACGAGAAAGGCCATCAACGAACGGTTCACACCGGCCGCAGGTTCAATGACATACGGGGTCCAGCGTTCGTTCTTCGCTTGATCGAAGTAAGAGAGGTCTTGGCCCGAGCTTTCCGCATGGGTGGAAAGGTCGAAGTCGGTGCGGTTCGCCACTCCTTCGAGTTCTCCCCATTCCGATCCTTGGAACTGGAATCGGTATTCAATATCGACAGTCCGCTTGGAGTAATGCGACAACTTTTCTTGCGGATGTTCAAAGAAGCGGAGGTTCTCGGGCGTGATGCCGAGGCCCGTGTACCAGTTCATACGCTCGGCCATCCAGACCTCTTGCCATTCTTCGTCAGTGCCTGGTTCCACGAAGAACTCGAGTTCCATTTGTTCGAACTCGCGGGTGCGGAAGATGAAGTTGCCGGGGGTGATTTCGTTGCGGAAACTCTTGCCGATTTGGGCGATGCCGAACGGTGGCTTGCGCCGCGAACTTGTCATCACGTTGGCGAAGTTCACGAAAATGCCCTGAGCAGTTTCTGGGCGTAAGTAATGCAGGCCTTCTTCGGTGTCTACTGGGCCGAGGTAGGTCTTGAGCAGACCTTTGAACATGCGCGGCTCGGACCAGTTCGCTTTGGTGCCACAGTTTGCGCAGGCGATGAGATCCATCGAGACCGTGTCGGGATCGTCGATCCCCTTCTTTTCGGCGTATGCCTCTTGCAGGTGATCTTGGCGGTACCGCTTGTGGCACTGACCGCATTCGATGAGCGGATCGACGAACGCTTGCAGGTGGCCCGAGGCTTCCCAGACTGCGGTGGGCAGGATGACGGAGGAATCGAGCCCTACGACGTCTTCGCGACTTTGAACCACAGAACGCCACCATTGGCGTTTGATGTTCTCTTTGAGTTCGACGCCTAGTGGGCCGTAGTCCCAGGCGGAACGCGTTCCGCCGTAGATCTCTCCGCATTGGTATACGAAGCCGCGGCGCTTGCTGAGGCTGATGACGTTGTCGATGGTGCTGGCCATGAGTATTTCCTGTCCGGCTGGATGTCGGTGGGCAGGTGCATGAGGTCGTAACCCGTTGCGCCCGAGGTCAAGGCCCAACGATACCCCCACGCATGTGTTCGACATGACACCCGAACGATTTGACAATCATTCCCATTAGAGATGAGAATGATTCTCATGAAGAAGATCGCGCTCACCGCCACCCTCGCACTCGTCTTGACCGCTTGCTCCCCCGCAAGCGATGACTCCGATCACGTTTCCGTCATGAGTTCGATCTATCCGGCGCAGTTCCTCGCAGAGAGCATCGGTGGCGATCTCGTGGAGGTCACACCGATAACCGCTCCCGGCGCGGATCCCCACGAAACCGAGTTGACTCCCCGTCGCACCGCCGAACTACTTGAGTCCGATGTGGTGTTGTGGTTCAGCGGTATTCAACCGGCCCTGGATTCGACGCTCGCGGAGTCAAAGCGCGATGAGGCTGTCACGATCGATCTCGCTTCGCCTTCGAACGAGGACGAGACGGATCACGACCACGACGACGACGACCACGACCACGACCACGACGAAGTCGATCACGACGACCACGGTCATTCGCACGACGGAACCGATCCGCACAGTTGGCTCAACCCCGGCACGATGGAAGACAACGTCGCTCACGTACGCGACGCACTCATCGCGGCCGCTCCTGAGCACAAAGCGGCGTTCACCGAGAACGCAGAAAAGCTGCATGCGGAACTCGCGCAACTCCATGAGGACTTCGAGGCGGGCCTCTCCAACTGCAAACAGCGCACTTTCGTGACCGGCCATGCGGCCTTCGGTCATCTAGCCGAAGAGTTCGACCTCGAGCAAGTTGCGGCTCTCAGTGGAGACTCGCACGACGAACCGAGCGCGGCCGAACTCGCTCGCATTGCCACGTTGATGAAGAACAACAACATCACCACGGTGTTCTCGCAGTCCACCGAAGCCGACGCCACGGCGAAGACTTTGGCTCGCGAAACGGGCGCCACGATCGCGGTTCTCAACCCCCTCGAATTCGCACCGACCGCTCCGGCCGATTATGTTTCAGTCATGCGCGACAACCTTGCGGCCCTCACGACAGCCATGGCGTGTCAATGAGCAGTGCCGTCATTGACGCCCGCGATGTGAAAGTAACCATCGACGGGAACCAGATCCTCAAGGGCATCGACCTTGAGGTCAACGGCGGCGAGTTCTTGGGCATCCTCGGTCACAACGGTTCAGGCAAATCCACGCTGATCCGCGCGCTGATGGGGCTCCAAC
>JAAZCT010000162.1 GCA_012513165.1 Actinomycetales bacterium | reverse complement strand
GCGCCCATGTTCCATGCCTCGTTCCGGCACGTGGGTGCGCCGCGTCGTGAACTGGGAATCGCTACGGTATTCAATTTCTTGGGCCCGTTGACTAACCCAGCACGACCCGCCGCGTCGGCAGTCGGCTGCGCTGATGCGCGAATGGCGCCGCTGATGGCTGGCGTTCTGGCCGGTCAAGGAGTCGACGCGTGGGTGTTCCGTGGCGACGACGGCCTCGACGAGATCACCACGACGACCACCTCGACTCTGTGGTTGAGCGGTGGCGCCGAAACAAGTCAGCATGTACTCGATCCACGTGATGTGGGAATCGGCTACTCGCCGCTCGAAGCGCTCAAAGGCGGAGACGCCGCTTACAACGCTGGGGTCGTTCACCAACTTCTCGCCGGTGAACAGTCGGCGGTCCGTGACGCGGTCGTGATGAACGCGGGAGCCGCTTTGGCTGCTTTCGCTCAGGGTCCTGGCGCCGTCGTCGAACAGTGGCAGGCCGGAATCAAACAGGCCGAAGAATCGCTCGATTCTGGCGCCGCAGCATCAGTGCTCGACCGTTGGGTGAACGTCAGCAACAACGTCTGACGACGGCGTTCCGGCCGGCGCAAAGAACGCGTCGCCGGAACGAAACCCGTTTGGACGGTCAGTCCAAGCCGATGCTGAACGCGTCCTCTAGATCGTGAGTGCTGTACGCACGGAACGCGATCTGTGTGGTGGTGGCCGTCACGCCGGGAGTCTTGTTGATGCGATCCGCACCAACTGCCGCGATCTGTTCGTGGGTTCGGACTCGAACCATGGCGATCAAATCGTGATCGCCCGTCACGGAATATACCTCGCTGACGCCGTCGATGTCAGCAATGGCGGTGGCGGCTTCGGAAATCAACGAAACCTCGGTCTGGATAAAAACAATCGCAGTGATCACGAGTCAAGACTAGCGAGGTGATCGTCCCAACTGAAGCGTTCGATGTGACGGATCGCCATCGTGGCGGGCCAAACCCACGATCCGCGGATGAGTCGAACGCCATCGCCTTCCAGCCACCGCGCCAAAATTTCGGTTTCTTCGACGAGCGCGGCGGGGCTTGGCCCGAACCCGGAGTCAACGGTTTCCGCCAGTGACATTAGTTGGCTCAGCCATTCATCTGGGTCGGTTCCGTTGGAGAGGAATCCAGCCGCAGCTAACCGGCCGTAACGAATCACGTGGACGTTCCAGCCCGAATCGGTGCGTTCGGAGGCGATGATCTCGGTCTCTGCTGTGAGTGCCCGTAGCCGCTGGGTTCGCGAAATCGCCCGCAACAGGGTGTGGGTTCGATCGCGAACCATTGCGGCCTCCTCGAACCGTTCCATGGCGGCCAAATCGCTCATGTGGTGGTGCTGGGCGTCGATCAAGCGGCCGGCGTCCGTGGAAAGTAAAGCCAGCAAAGAAGAGACTTCGGCACCGTAGTCCGCTGAAGAAACTGACCCGTCGCACGGCGAGAGACATTTGTCGATCTGGGCGAGGATGCACGTTTCCCCGTTCGGGGTCACTGCCAGACGTTGGACGCACTGTCGGATTTTGCTCGAGTCGTGCAACGTGTCGCGGGCGGCATCTGCTGCGCGTCGCGAGCCGAAGGGCCCAAAGTAGCTGGCCTCGTCGTCGAGGATTGAGGTAACGATCGAAAGGCGCGGCCAAGGTTCGTTTGTCACCTTGAGCCAGTTGAGTTTGTTGGCGTTTTTCGAGCGTTGGTTGAAGGCCGGCCGATGGTGGGCGATGAGTCGCAACTCGCGGACTGCGGCCTCTGTGGGGGTCGAGCAAACGATCGGGTCTACCCGCGTGGCCATAGCGATCATGCGGGTCATCTTGGAACGGGTCTCGGCCGCCGTGAAATATGAGCGGACCCGGGTGCGCAGGTTTTTCGAGGTTCCGATGTAGAGCACTTGATCGTTTGCGTCGCGGAAGAGATAGACGCCGGGTGCGTTGGGGATTGCGTCAGCAAGGTGCTTTTTCATGCGCTGCTGTTGAGTCACCTTCGCGCTGAAAGTAACGAGGTCTTCGAACGTGGAAACCCCCATGCGGCCCAAACGCTCGAAAATTGCATGGAGAACATCGACGGTCGCCTGAGCGTCAGTGAGCGCCCGGTGGTCTGGCGACACGCCCGAGAACTTGGCGGCGAGGCTTGCCAGTTTCACGTTGGGAAACTCGTCGCGTGTGAACGTCTTGCGCGCCAACGTGGCCGTGTCTACGACGTCGTTTCCGGGCCAGGGGATTTCGAGTTCGAGTGCGGAGTGTTTAAGGAATCCGAGATCGAACGGCGCATTGTGGGCCACCAGGACGGTGCCGGCTGCAAACTCGAGGAACGCTGGAAGGACCGCCGCAATTTCTGGGGCGCCTTGCACCATCTG
>JAAZCT010000161.1 GCA_012513165.1 Actinomycetales bacterium | reverse complement strand
CACCGACGAACTGCGCGTGCTGGGCGTGTATCCGGCCGATCCGAAACGTGCCGAGATCTACTCATGAGCCTCATGTCCTGGCCACTGTCCGTCCCAGTCCTGACGGACGGGTTCGTGACGTTGCGCGCCCACCACAGCAACGACCTCGAACCGATGGTCGAGATGGTGACCGATCCGCAAACCCAAAGTTGGACCTCGGTTCCGGCCGAATATCACGAGCAAGCGGCCGAACAGTTCATGTCCGAAGTCGTATCGGCAGGTTGGGATTCAGGTTCACACCGCATTTGGGTGGTTGAACTCGACGGCGCATTCGTAGGTCAAGTCGACTTGCGTGGCGCCGGGCCGGTCAAAGAGATCGCCTATGTGACTCACCCGTTCTTTCGTGAACGTGGCGCCACCCGCGCTGCCGTGCGGCTCGTGCTCAATTATGCGTTCACCGAACTCGCAACTGACGTGGTGCACTGGCGGGCGAGGGTCGGCAATGTGGCCTCCCTCAAGGTCGCTCAGGCCTGCGGATTCACCTTTCACGAAACCATCCCTCGCCTCCTGCACGAGAACGGCCAACTCCACGACGCCTGGACCGGTTCTATCGCATTCGGCGAGCCCACCTTCCCCAGCAAAGAATGGCCCAACATCAAACTCGCCGGCGAACGCGTTCGCTTGCGCCCCTTGCGTCAGCGCGACGGCGAACGCTGGGATGAAACCTTGGGCGAGGCAGCTGCGCAAACCTATTTGGTGGGCACCATCGGCGCGTTCACCGAAGGATCGTCGGCCGAACGTTTCGCGGGTGTCCAGTGGGATACGGCCCGCGGACGCTCGTTCGCATTCGTGATCACAGACCGCGATTCGGACGAGTTCTGTGGCCTCGTGATCGCGCATGGACTCACCGCTGCGAACGGCGGGGGCACCGAACTCGAATGGATGCTGCATCCCGATGCGCGCGGTCGCGGACTCATGACCGAAGCCGTCACCCTCGTATTGGGTTACGTGCTCGATCCCGGAGGTTTCGATCAACGCCGCGTGACGGCGTTCGTCGCGAGCAGCAACGGTGCCAGCAACCATGTGGCCCAGCGCGCCGGTGGGCGACTCTTCGGAACCCAAACCTCGTCTGAGCCTATCGGTGACGGCGACTACGACGACCTCAACGAGTACGAGTGGCTCAGATGAAACCAGAAACCGCCAACCGCCCCTGGTTGGCTCTGTGGGCACTCGTGCTCGGATTCTTCATGATCTTGGTGGACTCCACGATCGTGTCGGTCGCCACTCCCGTGCTCAAAACCGAACTGAACACCAGTTACAACGCCGTCTTGTGGGTCACGAGTGCCTATCTGCTCGCGTACGTCATTCCGCTGCTGGTGACTGGCCGACTCGGCGACCGCATCGGCCCCAAGCGGGTGTACCTCGCTGGCTTGACGGTCTTCACGCTCGCGTCCTTGTGGTGTGGTCTCACTGAATCGATCGAGGGTCTGATTGCTGCACGTGTGGTTCAAGGCTTGGGCGCCTCCATGATGACGCCTCAAACCATGGCCGTGGTGACGCGCACGTTCGCGCCCCAAGCGCGCGGCCGGGCGATGGCGCTGTGGGGTGCAACTGCTGGGGCGGCCATGCTGGTTGGCCCCGTGCTGGGTGGCGTGATCGTGCAGAACGCTGGCTGGCAGTGGATATTCTTGGTCAACGTTCCCGTCGGCATTCTCGGACTCGTGTTGGCTTGGTTGTGGGTGCCGAACCTCGAAACTCACAGCCACACCTTCGACTGGCTCGGCGTGGCCTTGAGCCTAGTGGCCGTGTCCCTGCTGACCTTCGGCATCCAAGAGGGCGCCACCTATAACTGGGGCACCATCACCGGTTGGATTTCCGTGCCGCTGTTGCTGGGCGTTGGCGTGCTGTTTTTTGCACTGTTCGTATGGTGGCAATCGAAGAACACTCGCGAACCCCTCGTTCCGCTGTCGCTGTTCGCTGATCGGAACTTCTCGATCGCGAGCACTGCCGTAGCGGCCGTCTCGTTTACCGCGATCTCGTTCCCGTTCCCGTTCATTTTGTGGGCCCAACAGGCCAAAGGCTGGACCCCTACCGAGTCGGGCCTTCTCATCGCGCCGATGGCGATCTTGTCGATCGCGTTGGCCGGGCCTGTGGGCAAAGCGATCGACCGCAACGACCCCAAACGGTTGACCCTCTGGGGCTTCGCCATCTCGGCCACCGCGATGGCGCTCATGTCGCTGGCAATCCGCACTGAAGCCGGTTACATCCCCATCTTGTTGGTGGTGGGCCTGCTCGGTTTGGGCAACGCGTTCGTGTGGTCACCGCTAGCTACGAACGCCACCTACAACTTGCCGATGGCGCTGGCTGGTGCGGGATCTGGCGTCTACAACACGATGCGCCAACTGGGTTCCGTGATCGGCAGTGCTGCGATCGCAGCCGCGATCTCGATGCAGGTGGCTAGACGTCTGCCCGGCCAACAAGACCTCACCTCGGAGACAGCCAGCACAGTGTTGCCCGCAGGCGCCGTCGCCCCGTTCTCGCTTGCCATGAGCGAAGCCCTGTATCTCGTCACGGCCGCATATGTTGTGGGGTTCTTCTTGGCGCTGTTTCTCAAGCCTCGCGTTGCCCGAGTGTCTGCCTAACTCACCTGCCAAGCCACACGCAGCCGACAAAAACCACAACGCGAACGGCCCGCCACCGAGTGTGAGGTGACGGACCGTTCGAGTGAAACGGTTTACAGCGAGGCGATCGCTGCGTTGAGCGTGGCGCTCGGACGCATGATCTTCTCTGCCTTGGCTGGGTCTGGCTGGAAGTAGCCGCCCAACTCTGCAGCCTTGCCCTGAACTGCCTTCAGTTCTTCGACGATGACGGTTTCGTTGTCGCTCAGCGTTGCAGCCAAAGGTGCGAACTGTGCGGCAAGCTCTGCATCGTCAGTTTGGGACGCCAACTCTTGGGCCCAGTAGGTGGCCAAGTAGAAGTGCGACCCGCGGTTGTCGATCGTGCCCAAACGACGGCCCGGCGAACGGTCCTCGTCGAGGAAGGTTCCCGTAGCACGGTCGAGCGTATCGGCCAACACTTGGGCCCGAGCGTTACCTGTGGGTTGAGCCAAGTGCTCGAAGCTGGACGCGAGCGCCAAGAACTCACCGAGGCTGTCCCAACGCAGGTAGTCTTCCTTCACCAACTGCTGGACGTGCTTCGGAGCCGAACCGCCAGCGCCCGTCTCGAACAAGCCACCGCCAGCAATCAACGGAACGATCGACAGCATTTTGGCGCTGGTTCCCAGCTCGAGGATCGGGAACAAGTCGGTCAAGTAGTCGCGCAGCACGTTGCCCGTGACCGAGATGGTGTTCTCGCCGCGGCGAATCCGCTCGACTGACAACTTCGTGGCAGCCACAGGATCAAGGATCTGAATGTCCAGGCCAGCGGTGTCGTGGTCTTTGAGGTATTCGTTGACCTTGGTGATCAGGTTCGCATCGTGTGCACGAGCCGCATCCAACCAGAACACAGCAGGGTCGCCCGAAAGGCGAGCACGCGAGACGGCCAGTTTCACCCAGTCGCGGATCGGCTCATCCTTGGTCTGGCATGCGCGCCAGATGTCGCCCGCCGAAACTGCATGCTCGAGCAGCGCTTCGCCTGCAGCGTTAACCACCTTGACGACGCCGTCTGCTGCGATTTCGAAGGTCTTGTCGTGGCTGCCGTACTCTTCGGCCGCGCGAGCCATGAGCCCGACGTTAGGCACTGAGCCCATCGTGGCTGGATCGAATGCGCCATTGGCACGGCAATCTTCGATCACGGCTTGGTAGACCCCTGCGTACGAACTGTCGGGCAGAACCGCGATGGTGTCTGCTTCTTGTCCATCAGGGCCCCACATGTGACCCGAGGTGCGGATCATGGCCGGCATGGACGCGTCGACGATGACGTCGCTCGGCACGTGCAGGTTGGTGATGCCGCGGTCCGAGTCGACCATCGCCATACGAGGGCCAGAAGCAAGTCCAGCATCGAATGCGGCCTTGATTTCTGCGCCGTTAGGCAGCGCGTCGAGGCCTGCGAGGATCGTGGCCAAACCGTCGTTGGGCGAGAGGCCCGCTGCTGCGAGGTCTGCGCCGTATTGTTCGAACACTGGGGCGAAGAACACCTTCACGACGTGACCGAAAATGATCGGGTCCGAGACCTTCATCATGGTGGCCTTGAGGTGCACACTGAAGAGGACGTCTTCATCCTTAGCGCGCTCGATGGCTCCTGCAAGGAACGACTGCAAGGCGGCCACGTTCAACACGGTGGCGTCGATGACTTCGCCGGCTTCAACCGGAAGGGAATCTTTGAGCACGGTGACGGTTCCGTCAGTGCCGTGCAGTTCGATCCGCAAGGTGTCTGCGGCTGCAAGCACGACCGACTTCTCGTTAGCTTTGAAGTCTTGGGTGCCCATCGTGGCGACGTTCGTCTTCGAATCTGCCGTCCACGCGCCCATCGAGTGCGGGTGCTTGCGTGCGTAGTTCTTGACCGATGCCGGTGCACGACGATCGGAGTTTCCTTCACGCAATACCGGGTTCACGGCGCTGCCCTTGATCTTGTCGTAGCGGGCGCGCGCGTCGCGCTCGCCGTCAGTGCTCGGATCGTCCGGGTAGTCCGGGAGGTCGTAGCCCTGCGTTTGAAGTTCAGCGATCGCTGCCTTCAACTGTGGGATCGAGGCCGAGATGTTCGGCAGTTTGATGATGTTGGCTTCCGGGCGCTTTGCGAGCGCTCCGAGTTCGGCGAGCGCATCGGCGATCTGCTGATCGGCCAAGAGGCGGTCGGAGAAGGAAGCGATGATGCGGCCCGCGAGCGAAATGTCTCGGGTCTCAACGTTGACTCCAGCCTTCGAAGCGAAGGCCGAGATGATCGGGAGGAAAGAGTAGGTCGCGAGCGCAGGTGCCTCGTCTGTATGTGTGTAAATAATTTTCGAGTCGGTCACATATCTAAAACTACCGCGTCGGGTGGCCACCACACTTTTCAGCACCAACGCCGGGGCTTCACCAGGTGGCTAAATGCTCCTCAACCACACCCAAAGCCGTCACCTGAAACTCGGTTCCATCGTGACGGATCGTGCCCGTGAAGTGGCCGAAAGGTTGGGTGAAAACGCTCGCCATCACGCCGGCTCGCAGGTTTTGACTACGTCGCCCTTCGGGCGCGAACTCGAGATCCACGGAGCCGT